>NZ_JBHJRC010000054.1:0-35003 GCF_042261735.1 Kitasatospora sp. NPDC056327
GCTTCCTCGCCGTCCTGCTGGAGGCCGCCGACTGGGCGGCCGACCACCCGGCGGATCCCGGCGTCCGCGCCGCCCGGCCTCGGGGTGGGGCACGCCGCGCCGCCGGTGGGCCGCCCGGTGATCAGTCGCCGTAGGCCCGGATGGTCGACCGGATCCAGTCGGCGTAGGCGGGCACGCTGCTGTAGAGGCCGGGGCCGGTCGAGCAGGTCGGGTCGCCGTCGCCGTCGCCGGAGGTGGCGCCGACCAGCTCCCAGCGCCCGCCCCGGCCGCGCTGGAGCTGCGGGCCACCGGAGTCGCCGATGCAGGCCATCGCGCCGGGCACCGGACTCACCGTGCAGAGCCGGGCCAGGCCGGCCCGGCCCGGCTCGCACTCGTTGACGGCGCCGATCCGGGTGTCGAGCTGCTTCAGCCGCTTGGCGAAGGTCGCCTTGGTGATGTCGGTGGTGTCGGTCGTCGTGCCGAAGCCCAGCAGGCGGGTCGGCGTCCCGGGGACGGCACGGTCGGCGAGCCGGATCGGCGTCTGCGGCGCGGCCCGGTCGAGGCGGACGAGCGCCAGGTCGTCCTTGTTCGCCCCGGCCGCCTCGCCCAGCGCGTACCCGGGGTGGGTGACGGTGCGCTCGATGGTGCGGACGGTGCCGCCGCTGGTGCGCCGGTCGGAGCCGATCCGCACGATGCCGTCGGGCTGCACCAGCCTGGTGTCCACGCAGTGCGCGGCGGTGAGCACCCAGCGGGGGTGGATCAGGCTGGCCCCGCAGACGCCCTCGACGGAGCCCGCGCCGGGCACGGTCTCCGGGATCGAGGCCATGAAGGGGTAGCTCTCGGTCGCGTTGCGGCCGTTGACGACGGCTCCGGCGGGCCCCGCGACGGTCACGGCGCAGGCCGCCGCCGCGAGGGCGACGGTGAGGACGCGCGCCGCGCGGCGCGGCCGGGAGGAGGTTGCGGACATGGGTGGTCCCCGTTCGTTCGAGGGCGTGCGCGGGCACGCCCCTGGATGGTGGAACCGGCGGCCGCGGGGCCTGTGACCTGCGGTGCCGGTAGTGACCATCCTTCGTCGCGGGCCAGGGGGGCCGACAGCGGCGGCGATGTCACCCTTGGCAAAATTCTGGACATGCCAGTGATCGCCCTCCTGCTGCTCGACGGTGTGCCGGGTCCGCACGTCACCACTCCCGGGGTGTGCTTCGGCACGGCCGCCCGCTGCCATCCGCGCGTCGCGTACGAGGTGCGGCTCTGCGCCGCGCCCGGCTTCCGGTCGGCCGGCGGGCCGGGGGCGTTCGGCGTGACGACGCCGTGGGGCCTGGACGGGCTGGACACCCTGGCGGAGGGCGACACCGTGGTGGTGGCGGGACACTCCGGGCATCCCGACGGGCCGCCGCCGGGGGTGGTCGCCGCCCTGCGGTCGGCCACGGCCCGGGGGTGCCGGATCGGGGCGGTCGGCGCGGGGACCTTCACCCTGGCCGCGACCGGTCTGCTGGACGGCCGCCGGGCCTCCACCGCCCCCGGGCTCGCCGCCGAGCTGGCCCGCCGTCACCCCGCGGTCGACGTGGCCCCGGACGGGGCGGTGGTGGTGGACGGCCCGTTCCACACCGCCACCGGGGTGCTGGGCGGCGTCGACCTCTTCCTGCGGCTGATCACCCTGGACCACGGCGACGCGGTGGCCGTCGAGACCGAGCGGCAGATGTTCCTTGAGCTGTACGAGCCGGGTCCCGACCAGGGGGTCCGGGCCGACGCGCCGCTGCCTGGCGACGCCCTCGGCCCCACGCTCGGCTGGCTGGAGGCACGGCTCGACCGCCCGCTGACCCTGGACGACCTGGCCGGCCACGCCGGGCTCACCGTCCGCGGGCTGTCCCGCCGGTTCCGGGCCGAGACCGGTCTGCCGCCGCTGCAGTACCTGCTGCGTGCGCGCATCCAGCGGGCGCAGCGGCTGCTGGAACGCGGCGACGAGCCGGTCGCCCGGATCGCCGCCCGTACCGGGCTCGGCACACCGGCCAACCTGCGCCACCACTTCCAGCGGTACACCGGCACCACGCCGAGCGTGTACCGCGCCGCCTTCCGTTCCCTCGTCACCTCGCTGACCCCGCCCCGGGAGGTCCCGCCGCCCGGCCCCGGGGGCCCGCCGGCCCGCTGACCCGACGTCCCCTCGCGCTGGCGGGCCGGGCCGGCGGCCGCGGTCGGCCGGGACCGGTCGCGGCCGGCCCGGGTCAGCCGCGCGGGAGGACGAGGGACTGGACGGCGGGGAGCCTGCGCCAGTCGCTGGAGACGATGGTCGCGTGGGCGCGGGCGAGCTGCTCGGCGCGGGCGCGGGCCTGCTCCGCGGTGGGGTCGGTGTTGCTGATGGCGGGGGCGACGTTGTGGGCGTCGGTCATCGTCAGCAGGTAGTGGTTGGCGTCGTACCAGGCGGTGTCGAGGCCGTTGACGTAGGTGGCGGCGTCGCCGTCGAAGACCACGAACCACGGGCGGATCGAGGTCTCGCCGTACCGGCTGCGCGGGTCGCCGGACGCCGCGCCGAGCGCGGTGGGGAACATCCGGGCCTCGCCGATCCGCCCGGCGGCGGCGAGGTCCCGCAGGTACCGCCCGTACTCGACGTCGGTGTGCAGGGTGTCGAACGGGTTGTCCAGTTCGACGGTGCCGGGGATCACGTACACCAGCACGCGGCCGGCGAGCGACGCCCGGGTCGGCCAGTTGCCCGCCCGGACCGCCTCGTCGAGGTCGGGGTAGGAGCCGCCGCCCGGCCTGGCGAGCAGGTCGGCCGGGCGCAGCGCGGCGGAGCCGAGGTGCGCGGCGATCAGCGCGTCGAGGTGGGCGGGGCCCATGCCGAGGTTCCCGGAGAAGCCCGGCTTCAGCTCCAGCTTGATCACCAGCGGGCCCGCGCCGGGGTGGGCGCCGAGCCAGATCCGCACGTCGTCCAGGCAGCTCTCCAGGTTCTTGTTGGCGCTGCCGGAGTAGAGCTGGGCGGGCGTGCTCGCGCTGACGCAGTTGTTGGCGTTGCCCAGCGGGTTGGAGTGGCTGACCTTCCACTCCTTGGTGAAGGCGTTCGGCCAGGCGTCCAGCTCGATCATGCCGGTGCCGGTGTCCAGGCCCTGGGCGAGGTAGGGGAAGGCGGCCGGGTCGTAGGTGTTGTGCAGGCCGACGGTGGTCGTGCCGGCGAACGGGAGCTCGCCCGGGGTGGCGGCGGCCTGCGCGGCGGTGCCGGTGGGCAGGACGGCGGCGGCCGCGACGAGCAGGCCGGCGGAGAGGATGCCGATGAGGGTGCGGCGGACGGTCACGGTGTCAGTCCCCTTGTCAGTGCGCATGCTGGCGGGCGCGCCCACGGCGGTGGCCACCGCCGGTGCGAAGCATGACCGGTCCACCCGTCGGGCCGGTGAAGAGGACACCACAACCATGTGACCGTCAGCTGCCGCTCCGTCACCGGCCGCGTCCGGCGAAACGGGCGGACGGAACGACGGGCGGAGCGGCGGACCCGGGGCGGGCGGACCGGCGGAGGGCCGGCCCGGGTCAGAAGACGGACCAGCCGGTGGCCGTCGTCAGGGCGTCCAGGGCCGCGACGCCGAGCACCGAGTTGCCCGCGGCGTCCAGGCCGGGGCTCCAGGCGCAGACCGCGCCGCGGCCGGGCAGGACGGCGAGGACGCCGCCGCCCACCCCGCTCTTGCCGGGCAGGCCGACCCGGTAGGCGAACTCGCCCGCGGCGTCGTAGGTGCCGCAGGTGAGCAGCACCGCGTTGATCCGCTTGGCCTCGCTGCGCGAGAGCAGCCGCGAGCCGTCGGCGCGCACGCCGTGGCGGGCGAGGAAGAGGCCAGCCAGTGCCAGGTCCCGGCAGTTCGCCTCGATCGCGCAGTGCGCGTAGTAGTGGGCGAGGACGTCCTCGACGGGGTTGCGCAGGTTGCCGTAACCGGCCATGAAGTGGGCCATCGCGGCGTTGCGGTGGCCGTGCTCGGCCTCGGAGGCGGCCACCGCGCGGTTCACGGCGACGCCCGGGTCGCCGGACTCGGCGCGCAGGAGGTCCAGCACGGCGCCGCTCGCGTCACCGGTGAGTTCGAGCAGGCGGTCGGTCACCACGAGGGCGCCGGCGTTGATGAAGGGATTGCGCGGGATGCCGTGTTCGGACTCCAGCTGGACCAGCGAGTTGAACGGGTTGCCGGAGGGCTCCCGGCCGACGCCGCTCCACAGCGCGTCGCCTCCCTCGGCCAGGGCCAGGGCGAGGGAGAACAGCTTGGACACCGACTGCACGGAGAACGGCCGCAGCCAGTCCCCCGCCCCGGACACCCGGCCGTCGACGGTGGCGATGGCCATCCCGAACGCGGCCGGGTCGGCCTCGGCGAGCGCCGGGATGTAGTCGGCCACCCGGCCGCGCAGCGGCGAGCGGACGGCCGCCGCCATGGCGTCGCGCACCAGCGCCTCGTGGTCCACGTCGGTGACGGCCGGGTGGTGCGGGCCGTGCGCGTGCGGTGCGCGGTACCGGCCGTCGGGATCGTCCGGGCCGTTCGGGGGGATCGGGTCGTGGGGATGGTCCGGGTGGTTCGTGTCGGTCACGCCGCCATTGTCGTCGGCGTGCCCCGGCGTGCCGCCGCCGGGTCGGCGGGTGTCGCCGGGTCAGGGACCGCCGGGGCCGTACGGGCGGGGCGCCGGACGCCGGCCCCGCGCCCCGGGGCCGTCAGCCGCGGACCATCCGGACGCCGGAGACCTCCAGCAGACCGTCCAGCTCGACCCGGCCGATCCGCTGCCGCGGGTCCACCACCAGACCGTCGCGGCGCACCAGGTCGAGGATCCGCTCGGCCAGCGGCATCACCATGTGGCGCCCCCAGCAGCGTTCACCGGCGTGCCCGAACGGCAGGTAGCCGGGCTGGGTGTCGGGATCCAGGCCCTTCCAGCGCTCCGGGCGGAAGTCCTCCGGGTCCCCCCAGAGCCGGGGGTCGCGGTGGCTCAGCAGCGGGAGCATCAGGATGTCGTCCCCCCGGCCGATCCGGCCGTCGACGGCGCCGAACTCCGGGGAGGCGACGCGCAGGATGTTCCAGGACGGCGGCAGCAGCCGCAGTGCCTCCAGCAGCACGTCCCGGTTGGGCACGTCGTCGTCGAAGGGCGCCCCGAGCCAGACCGCGTTGGTCACGAGCGCGGCCACGGTGAAGCAGATCGGCGCCGCCACCCGCCGGTAGAGGTACATCGCGTAGCGACGGTCGTCGTACGTCCGGGCCTCCAGGACACGGGCCGCGAGATTCGACAGCGGAATCCCCGTGCCGGGTTTTCCGAGCATCGCCGTACCCGCCGCGACGGCCATCCAGGTCAATTTCGGCGTGAGTTCCAGACGGCGGTCCACGAGCACCCGGAAACGGAAACTCTCCCGGCCGAACACCAGGTCCCGCAGGTACACGTGCGGGGTGTGCGGCCAGTTCCCGGAGAGGTCCGCCGGGTCGCCCGGCGGCTTCCCGAGCGCGGCCCGCACGTCGGCGGAGACGGCCTGCATGAGCGCGGAGGCGTCGGCCCGGCCGACCTGCCGTCCCCGCACGGGCTTGAAGGTCGGACGCTCCTCGGCATTGGCCGGCCGGCTCCGCAGCAGCCCGTCCATGAGGTCGGCACCGGCGACCCCGACCGTGTCCGCCTCCAGCCGGAAGAGGTCCTGACCTCGATACTTGTGCAGCAGTTCGTCGATCCGCGGCGCGAAGAGGGTGACGCGGGGGCGCCGGCCGGTGCTGGACATGGCCATCCGTGACTCCAGGGGTGGGCGGCTGTGGTGGTCCGCTCGTGATGAGCGGCCCGTGCCCGGCGGGTCCGGGTGGAACCCGCCGGGCACGCGTCCGGGGCGGAGGACCGCCGCGGACTAGATCCAGCCGTACCAGGCGTAGGCCTTCAGGCTCTTCTCCGGCATGACCTTCTTCACGAAGTGGACGAGCTTCATGACAGCACCTCCGTCTGTTCGAGGGAAAGAGGACGAACAACCCTTCGGCGAGCGGTCGGCGGCGGCGGTGCTCCGGGGAATCCGGCGGAACTCCCCGCCGGGCTCCGCCGGATTTCCCGATCCGATTTCCGGCGCCGCAAGAAGTGAATACCGGGCCGAAAACACGGTCAAGTGACGCAGCTCACCTGGAGCACCGCCGCCGCGCCGGGCCCGACGCCCCCTCGGAGCACCGCCCGCCGGTTGACGCGAGCGCGACATCCCTGGTCACGGCACCGCCCGTCCGAATGTCCGCCAGGTGAACGGAGGGTTCCGTTCGAGGGTCCGGCGGCAGGTCACGACCCCGACGGAACGTTCGGTCTGCCCTTTCGGGCAACGCGGCTGCCCCTTCGCCGCCCGATCCGCCCGGCGCGTCTTCGACGGATCGTTACCGCGTCTTTGTGCCCGGACGCCCGGACCCGGTGGCGACGCCGCTACCCTGTGCTCCGCAGCGGAACGGCCGCCCGGCCGCCCCGCTCTCGCTGGGGGCGATTGTGGTCGAACGTCTGGTGCTGGACCTCCACACCGACGGCCGGATGTCCGTGACGGAGTGGCCGGCCGGGGAGGTGTCCCCGGCATCCGCCGGCGACGCCGGATGGCTGCGCAGACCCCTGGACGACACCGCCCGGGAGAGCCTGCGCTGGTACCTGGAGGACTACCTCCGGAGCCCCTTCGGAGCCTACGGCGAGCGGGGCCCGCACATCGCCCGCCAGCTCCCCGGGTGGGGCGCCCGGATGTTCTCCGCCCTGCTCGGCACCGGCCCCGCCCGCGACGCCTACCTCCGGGCCAGGGAGCGCGGCGGCCCCCTGGAGATCCTGCTCCGCTCGGCGTCCGCCCCGCTGCTCGCCCTGCCCTGGGAACTGATGACCGACCCGGACCGCCCGGTGCCGCTCGCCCTCGACGGCGTCGTGGTGACCAGGTGCCCGGCCGGCGCCGACCCCGTCCGCACGGTCGCCGCGGCCGGCGGCTCCCGGCTGCGGGTGCTGGTCGTCACCACCCGGCCGGACGGCCCCGCCGACGCCGGCCACACGACCGTCGCCCTGCCGCTGCTGCGCCGGCCCGGCGCCTCCGCCGACCCGGTGGAGATCAGCGTGCTGCGCCCGCCGACCCTCACGGGGCTGGCCGAGGCCCTGCGCGGGGCCCGGGAGGAGGACCGGCCGTTCCAGGTCGTGCACTTCGACGGCCCCGGTGTGCTCCCCGTGCCGGCCGGCCCCGGCTTCGAGGCCGGGGCCGCCATCGAGGCCGCCTGGCCCCGGGCCGCCCGCCTCCCCCGGGCCGCCCGCGGTGACGGCCCCCGCGGCGTGCTGGTGCTCGAACAGCCCGGCGGCGGCACCGAGCCGGTGCCCGTCCGGCGGGTCGCCCGGCTGCTGGCCGCCACCGGGGTCCCGCTGGTGGTCCTGCACTCCGGCCGGTCGGGGGACCCCGCCGGCGAGGCGGGAGCCGCGGCCGCCGCCCAGCTGCTGGAGGAGGGCGCCGGCGCCGTGCTCACGCTGCCGCACGGCCTCCGGGCCGCGGCCGCGGCGGAGTTCACGGCCGCGTTCCACGAGCGGCTGCTGGCCGGCGACCCGGTCGCCCTGGCGGTGGCGGCCGGACGCCGGCGGCTCGCCGAACAGGATCTGCGCTCCTCCCCCAAGGGCCCGCTGCCGCTGGCCGACTGGCTGGTCCCCGTCCTCCACCGCCGCGCCGAGGTGACGTTCCCTGCGCTGCCGGTCCGGCCGCTCGCACCCGCCGGACACCCCGGGCCGGACTCCGACGGCACCCTCGACCTGGCCGCCGTCCCGCCCGGCCCGCCCCGGGCCGCCGGGACACCGGACGGCACGGAGGACCTCGCCCCCGTCGGGGAGTTCGTCGGACGGGACGGGCTGCTGCTCGACCTCGACGCGGCGACCAGGTCGCACCGGGTGGTCGTCCTCCACGGCGCCGCGGGCCGGGGAAAGACGGAGCTGGCCAAGGCCTTCGGCCGCTGGCGCCTCGACACCGGCGCGCCGGACGGGCCGGAGGCGGTGATCGTGCACACCTCCGGCCCCGGGACGGCGGCCCCGGGACTGGCCGGGGTGGTCGACCGGATCGGCCACCGGCTCTTCGCCCCCGAGGAGTTCGGCCCGCTCGCGGCGGCCGAGCGCCTGGAGGCCGTCGAACAGGCCCTGGCCACCCGGGACCTGCTGCTGATCTGGGACGACGTGGACGCCCTGGCCGCGCCGCCCGGCCCGGCGCCCGACCGGGCGGTGCCCGGCTCCGGGGCGGACGAGGAGGAGGAGCGCGCCGCCCTGCGGGCGTTCCTCGAACGCCTGGCCCGGCGCGGGCGCAGCGCGGCCGTCCTCACCGGCCGGGGCCACCAGGACTGGCTGGGCCCCGTGCCCCGGCGGATCGAGGTGTCCGGCCTGCTCCCCGAGGAGGCCGCCGAGTACGCCGGCCACCTGCTCGACCCCGGCCCCGACACCGTCCGCAAGCGCGGTCTGCGGGTCTTCGGCGAGCTGCTGGAGTGGCTGGACGGGCATCCGCTGCGCATGCGCCTGGTGCTGTCCTCGCTCGGGGTGCACGAGCCCTGGCAGGCCCTGGACACCCTCGTCCGGAGCCGGGCCGGCACCGACGATCCGCCGGGCGCTCGGCCGGCCGGTCCGGCCGACTCCCCCGACGCCGCCGCGGACACCGCCCTGGCCGTCGGCACCGCCTACGCGCTGGCCAGGCTGGGCGAGGCCGACCGGCGGGCCCTGGCGGCCGTCACGCTCTTCCACGGCACCGTGGACGCCACCGGGCTCGCCCTGCTCTCCCGTCAGCCGCTCCTGCCCGAACGCTTCCGCGACCGCGGCACCGAGGACTGGCAGCGGCTGCTCGGCCTCGCGGCCGGCCTCGGTCTGCTCACCCCCGCGGACGGCGGCACCGCGTTCCTGGTCCACCCGGCGATCGCCGCCCGGCTGACCCTCCGGTGGCGGGCCGAGGAACCCGGGTACTCCGAGCAGCACGAGGCCGCCGCGCAGGCCCTGCTCGGCGCACAGGTCAACTTCTGCCTGCTGCTCACCCGTGAGCTGCGGGACGGCAGCGCCGCGTTCGCCCTGACCGCGCTCGCCCTCCAGCGGCGCACCATCGGCGCCCTGCTCGGCCGGGCCGTCGACCAGGGTCTCTGGCCGCAGGCGCTGGCACTCGTCCGCCCGCTGTCCGCCCACTGGGACGCGCACGGGCCGGACGCCGAGGCACGCGCCTGGACCGACCGGATCCGGGCCGCCGTGGAGGCGCCCGGGGACGGTCCGCCGGACGCCGACACGCCGGCCGGCGCGCTCTGGCTGTCCGTGGTCGGTGCCGACGCCCGGCGCCTGCTCCGGGCGGGCCGCACCGGGGAGGCCGACCACGCCCTCCAGGAGGTCCACCGGGCCGTCGACGGTCGGCAGCCGGACCAGGAGCAGCTCGACGACCTCGCCGACGGCTACCAGCAGCTCGGCCGGCTCGCCGTGGACCGGGGCGACTTCGCCGCCGCAGAGGAGTGGTACCTGCACGCGCTCGCCCTGCTGGAGCGGCTGGGCGACGCCGACGGCATCGCGCTCGGCCACCACCAGCTGGGCGTCATCGCCCACCGCCTCGGCCGGACCGACGACGCCGAGCGGCGCACCCGGCAGGCACTCGACGGCTTCGAGCGCCTGGGCGAGTCCCGGCCGGCCGCGGGCTGCCGGCACCTGCTCGGCGTCCTGGCCCAGGAGGAGGGCCGCTTCGAGGAGGCCTACCTGTCCTACGGACGCGCGCTGGCCTCCCTCGGGGAACCCGCCGACCCGCCCCTCGCGACCGAGCTCCACCACCGGCTCGCCGCCGTCGCCGCGGAACTGGGCCGCCTGGCCGCGGCCGAGAAGTGGGGCACGGAGGCGCTGGCCCTCTCCGAGGCGTCGGGCAGCCTGCCGGACACCGCCCGCAGCCACCACCAGCTCGGTGTCCTGGCGGCGGCGCAGGAGCGGTTCGAGGAGGCCGAGGCCCGGCACCGCAAGGCGCTGGAGATCCGGCAGGACCTCGGCGACCGGCCCGGCACGGCCGCCAGCCAGCACCAGCTCGGCGTGGTCGCCACCCGGCGCGGGGACCTCGCCGGGGCGGAGACCTGGTTCGCGCGGGCGCTGGCGGTCCGGGAGGAGCTGGGCGACCAGGCGGGCGTCTCGGTCGGCTACCACCAGCTCGGGCTCACCGCCCAGACGGGCGGCCGGGCGGCGGACGCCGAGGCCCGCTACCGCAAGGCGCTGGACGTCTCGCACCGGATCGGCGACACCCCGGGGCTGGTGCGGACCTTCGGGCAGTTCGGGCTGTTCGCCGCGGAGCAGGGGCGGCCGCGCGAGGCGATGGAGTGGCTGGTCCGCAGCATCACCTGCTTCGAGGAGTTCCCGCACCCGATGACCTGGCCCAGCGCGGTCAACCTGCGGCTGCTGGCCCGCGACGTCGGTCCCCGGGCGGTGGAACGGGCCTGGCGCTCGGTCACCGGCCGGCGCCTGCCCGACGCCGTGCGGGACCACGTGGGCGGCTGACCGCCCCGCGCCGTGATCCGCAGGACACGCCCTACGCGGCGGGGCCGTCGCCGAGGAGGACCCCGCGCAGGCGGGCGACGGTCGCCGCGTCCCGGGCGGTGACGAAGGGCAGCTCGTTGCCGCCGGCCAGCCGGAACGGCTCACCGGTCAGGGTGGCGTGGGCGCCGCCCGCCTCGGTGACCAGGAGCAGGCCGGCCGCGTGGTCCCAGGCGTTCTCCCAGCCGAACACGGTCGCGTCCAGCCTGCCCCGGGCGAGGTCCAGGTACTCCAGACCGGCCGAGCCGAGGCCGGGGCGGATCCGTACGCCCTCGGTGCGCAGGCGCAGCAGGACGCGTCTGCGCTCGGGCGCGGAGTGCCGGGGGTGGGAGGCGGCGATCTCCAGGCATCCGCCGGGCCCGGGCGAACCGGCCCGCAGGGGCACGCCGTTGAGGTGGGCGCCGCCGCCCCGCAGGGCCGTCGCCATCTCGTCGCGCACCGGGGAGTACGTCCAGGAGGCCAGCAGCTCGCCGTGGTGGGCGAGGGCGACCAGGGTGCAGAAGCCGTCCTCGCCCTGGACGAACACGCGGGTGCCGTCGATCGGGTCGACGATCCAGACCGGGCGGTCACCGGCCAGTTCCGCGTACAGGCCGGGGTCCGCGTCGACCGACTCCTCCCCGACCACGACCGAGCCGGGCAGCAGCGCCGTCAGGGAGGCCGTCAGATGGGCCTCGGCGCCCCGGTCGGCGACGGTGACCAGGTCGTACGGGCCCTTCTTCTCGGCCACCTGGTCGGCGGTCAGCGCGCGGAAGCGCGGCATGATCTCGGCGGCCGACGCACGCCGGACCGCCTCCTCCACCGGGCCCAGGCACTCCTCGGCGAATCGTTCGTCGATCATCCGCCCATCACACCACAGCTTGGTTGCCGGTGGCCCCCTGCCGGACGGACGGGCGGAGACGGGGGCGGGGCGGGGGCACCCGGTGGGACCGGGCGCGTCCTGCGGATTCCGGCCGGGCACCGGGCCAGGCACGCCACGGTGCCCGGCCGGTGGATCCACGGGGATCCCCCGGCCACGCCCTACCCCTCCGCCGGGGCCGGGGGCGCCATCGGGGCCGGGGCCGGATCGGGCTTCGGGTGCGGCGGCAGCGCCGCGAACGCCAGGGCCGCCGCGACCCCGGCCACCCCGGCGAGTGCCGGCCGCAGGCCCGTCACCGAGGCGGCGAGACCGACGGCGGCGGGCCCCACCAGGCAGCCCGTGTAGCCGACCGAGGCGACCACGGCCACGGCGGAGGACCGGGCCTCGGGCCGGACCAGCGCTCCCGCCAGGGAGAGGACCGTCGGTGCGCACACCGAGATGCCCAGGCCCGCCACGACCAGCCCCGCCAGCATCGTCCCCACCCCCGGGGCGAGCGCGGCGGCCAGCGTGCCGACCGCCGCCACCGCCGCGCCCAGGACGAGCAGCCGGCGCTGCGGCAGCCGGCCGGTGAGTCCGTGCCCGGCCAGCCGCCCGACGGCGGCGGCCGCCGCGAAGACCACCGGCCCGGCCGCCGCCGTGCCGGGCCCGGTGTGGAAGACGGAACGCAGCATCACCGCGCTCCAGCTCTGCCAGACGTTCTCGACCACGAAGGCGAGCGCGCACAGCACCCCCAGCCGCCGGACCGACCGGTCCGCGACGCCCCGCCGGCCGGGCGCCGGACCGGTGGGGCGCGCCGGCTCGGCGGGCCCGGTCCAGCGGATCACCACGGCGGCGGCGGCGAGCAGCAGGGCCGCCGGCACCAGAACCGTTTCGGCCCCCAGACCGCGGCCCAGCGCGAACCCGGTCGTCAGGGCCCCGAGGACCACGCAGGCCGAGAACCACGCGTGGGCGGCGTTCATCAGGCGCCCGGAGCGGCCCTCCTCCGCGCTCGCCAGCGCGTTGATGCCCACGTCGACACCGCCGGACGCCGCGCCGAGGACGGCCAGCGCGACCATCAGCCCCGCCGCGCCGCGCGCCGACCCGGGCAGCACGGCCGCCACCGCCATCAGCACCAGGAGGGCGGCGACGGCGGAACGGCCGAACCGGTCCACGGCCGCCCCGGCCAGCCTCATCGAACAGAGCGCGCCGAGTCCGATCATCAGCACGGCGACCCCGAGTTCACCGTCCTCCACCCGCGCCCGCCGCTGGATCTCCGGAATCAGCGCACCCCATGTGCCCCAGAAGACCCCGAAGACCCCGAACCCGACCACCAGCCGCAACCGCCCGACCCGTGCCACCACCGCCACCAACCTCTGTCGCTCACACCCCCCTCGACAGAACCGGTGCCCGCTCCTCGCGCACCACCATCACACCACCCGGGGGCGCCCCGATGTGCGCCCCCGGCGCATCCGCGGGCTCCAGCGCCCCGCAGTCCCCCCGTCGCCCCTGCGGGAGCGGCACGACGGCACCCCGGAGGCCGCGGAGGCATCGCGGAGGGACACCCCGGCCCGGAGCGCGGCCGACGGCCCGCGCCCGCCCACGCGCCTCACCGGCGCGCCGTTCCGTGCCGTTCGGGCGGGCGCCGCGGTACCGGCCACCGCGGGACGGACCGCGCCGCCCGCCCGGCGGCAGCCGGGGCGGTGAGGCGATCGCGAGCCCCTGCCCCGTCGACGGAGCAACGGGCCACCCGCAGGCCCCCGCCCCCGGCCGGAGCAGCGGCACACCGGCGTCCGTCCGCCCCGGCGCCCGCCGCCGCCCCCACAGCCCGACGCCACGCACGACCGCCACTGGGCACCCCCGCCCCCGGCCCGGCACCCGCCGCAACCGCCGCCGGTGCCCGCCGCACTCACCGACCGGCGACGACCGAAGCCCCGAAGTGGTCCCGGGCCTCCGTCAGCGCGGCCGCGAGGGCCTCGGGCCGCCGGGTCGAGAGATAGACGTACGGGCAGAGCAGCCCGGGCTCCGCGACCTCGACGCGGACGGCCCGCGGGAGGTAGCCGCGCAGGAGCAGCCGGGCCCGGGGACCGGCCAGCCTGGTCCGCCAGGCGAAGGCCGCGGCCTCGTCGAGGACCTCCACCGGGCCCGCGTGCTCGCCGCGCAGCACGATCGGGCCGGCCACCAGGATGCCGTCGCAGACCCGGATCCGGACCGCACCGTACCCGCGCACGGCCGGCGCCACCACCGCCAGCAGCAGCGCGCCCCCTCCCGCCGCGGGCAGCGGGCCGAGCGGGAGCAGGGCGGCCGTGAGCGCGGCGGCGGCCGTCAGGACGGCGAGCCACCAGCGCAGCGGGACGGAGAGTCGTTCGTCGTAGATCACCACACCCGGGATGCTGCCACGCCGTCAGTCCGACGGTTCCGCCGGGCCGTCGGACGGCGCCCGCGGCGGGCTCCGCGGCTCAGACCGCGTCGTGCCAGGCGAAGGCGGAGATCCGCCAGCCGTCGGCGGTACGGACGAACTGGATGGTCTTCGTCCCGCCGCCCTCGTACACCTCGCCGTCCAGGACTCCGGCCTTGCGGTACTCGCCGAAGCGCGAGGCGATGTCCCCGGCGATCTCGGTCCGCTCGGAGGTCTCCCACTCCGCGAAGCCGACCAGGCGCCCGTCGGCCAGCAGCCGTTCGCGCGGGGCGATGAACTCCTCGACGGAGTAGACCGTGAAGGTGGGCGCGGTGCTGACGATCACCCCCTGCGGGAGCATCAGCCGGCGGATCCGGGCGACGTCGGCGGCCTTGCCGTCCCGGTTGTCGAACGCGCCGAAGAACTCTGCGGTGAGCCGGTCGATTTCAGCCTTGGACATGATCCGACCGTAGCACCGCAGGACTTGCGGTCCACCCCTCCGGAAGGCCCTGGCACGGCGGCCCCGGACATCCGCGAACGGCCGCCCGGGCATCGGCGAACGGCCGCCCGGACCGGGCCGCGGTCCTCCGGCCGGCGGGCCGTCACCGCCCCGCACCGGCGATTTCGATTTCTGATCATCCGTTGGTACGTTCTTCCCCGTCGACAGGGCGGGCCGCGCGAGCGGGCCGGGACCAGGTCGGTCAGGCGTCGGTGGTGCATTGGCAGCACGCCCGCTTTCAGCGGGAGGAGTTCGTTCGATTCGGGCCCGGCGCTCCATCCGCGGGGGCGGCATCCGTACCACGGGTGCCGCCCCCGCGCCGTTCCGGTCGCCCGGATCCGGAGGAGACCACGCGTGACCCTGCTGCTCTCCCGCGCCGACGTCGAGGCGGCCCTGGACGTCCCGGCGGTGCTGGCCGCGCTCGACGCGGGCTTCCGCGCCGCCGACCGGCTCCCGGCCGCCCGGCGGGTCGGCTCCCCGCTGCCCGGGCCGGGCACCGCCATGTGCCTCGTCCCCGGACTCCTCCCCGACGTGCCCGCGTACACGGTGAAGGTGAACGCCAAGTTCCCCGCCGCCACGCCCGCGCTGCGCGGGATCGTCTGCCTGCACTCCCTGGCCGACGGCGAACTGCTGGCGCTGCTGGACTCCGCCTCCGTCACCGCCTGGCGCACCGGCCTGGCCGCCGCCCTGGCCACCCACGCCCTCGCGCCGGAGCAGGCGGGGACGGTCGCCGTGATCGGCGCCGGCGCCCAGGGCCGCGCCACGCTCCGTGCCCTGCGCACCCTGCGGCCGGTCGACCGGGTGTACGCCCACGACCTCGACCCGGACCGGGCCGCGGCCGTCGGCACACCGGTGGCCTCCGCGCGGGCGGCCGCCGAGGCCGCGGACATCGTCATCACCGCGACCTGGGCGCGCGAGCCGCTGCTGGACGCCGACGTCCTGCGGCCGGGCCTGCACCTCACCGCCCTCGGCTTCGACGAACCCGGCAAGACCGAGCTGTCCCCCGACCTGCTGCGCGCGAGCCGCCTGGTCGTGGACGACCCCCGCCTCGCCGCCGCCTCCGGCGTCCTGCACCCGGCCAACGGGCCGCTCGGCGCCACGCCGCTGTCCGACGTCCTGCGCGGCACCGCCCCGGCCCGCCCCGACGACCGGCCCACCGTCTTCGCCCCGGTCGGCCTCCCCTGGCAGGACCTCGCCCTCGCCTGGCCCGTCTACCTGGCCGCCCGGTCCGCGGGCACGGCAAGGGCGTTCGGCTTCCACTGACCCGGCCGTCCGGGCGCGCCCCGGGCACCGGGCGCCGACCGGGCGCCCCGTGTGCGCCCTTCTGGGAGCGCGGACCGGACCGCTACGGTGGCCGGACCACGAACCGGTCCCGGCCCGACGGAGCAGTCGACCATGGAGAAGTTCGTCCCGAGGTTCCAGCGGGCGCCGTGGCCCGACGGTGCCGCCGTCCTGCACGTGTACGCCGTCCCCGATCAGCACACCGGCACCGGGCTCGCGCGCCTGGTCCGCGAATGCCGGGCGGCGATGCTCCCCAGCCCCATCACCCCGATGGGCCCGGACACGCTGCACTGCACGGTCGAGATGATCGCCGACACCACCTCCGACAGGATCACGGCCGGGGAGCGCGCCACCCTGGCCGAGGCGCTGCGCGAGCACCTGGCCACCACCGGCCCGATCGAGGTCGAGGCCCGCTCCCCGCACACCAACCGGGCCGGGGCCGCCCTCGACCTCGACCCCGAACAGCCACTGGTCGACCTGCGGGAGCGCGTCCGCGACGCCGTCCGTGCGACCCGCGGCCCCGGTGCCCTGCTGCACGACGGCGGACGGCCGCACATCTCGCTCGGCTACGCCTGGGCCGAGGCCTCCCCCGACGCCCTCCGGACGGCCCTGGGCCGGATCTCGCCGGACCACGCGCCCTTCCGCTTCAGCGCCGTCCAGCTCCTCGACGTCCGCTTCCGGCAGCACCCCCGGCCCGGCGGGGCGACCGGCTGGGAACTCACCTGGGAGCCGGTCGCCACCATCCCCCTCGGCCGCCCCTGACCCACCGGCGCGCGTACGGTGCCCGGGGCGGGGCCGTGCGGCGGCACCAACCCCGCCGAAGACCCCGCACCGGCCCCGCACCGGCCCTGCACCGGCTCACCCACCCGGTCGGGCGGGCTGCCAGAGCTCGATCCGGCGGCCCTCCGGGTCGGTGACCCAGCCGAAGCGGCCGACGCCCGGCATGTCCTCGGTCTCCTCGGCCACGTCGGCTCCCCCGGCGCGCAGTTGGGCGAGCATCGCGTCCAGGTCGCGGACGCGGAAGTTGAGCATGACCTGCTGGGCGCGGGAGCCGAAGTAGTCCGTGTCGGCGTCGAAGGCGGCGAACACCGTCGGGCCGGCCTCCTGCTGCCACGGGCCGTGCTCGTCCGGGTCCAGACCGAGGCGGTCCCGGTACCAGGCGCGCAGGGCCGCGGGGTCGGCGGCCCGCAGGAAGAGACCGCCGATGCCGAGCACACGTTCCATGGCGCCATCCTGACAGGCCCCCGGCCGGGGCGCAGACCGGCGCGGCGCACCCGCGCCGAGGGCCGGCGGATCAGCGGTCCGCCACCCACGCCGCGTCGGCCGGCCAGGACCCACCGGTCACGAGGTGCTCCACGATCCGCAGCGCCCGGTCGAGCGGGACGGTGTCCCGGTCCGGGTACTCGTCGCACTGGCCGTTGGCGAGCTCGAAGCCGTCGCTCTCGTCGTCCGGTCCGGCCGAGGGGTCCACCGCGTGCTCGCCGGGATCGCCCGGGTGCTCCAGCAGGACGACCATCGCCCGCTCGGTGTTGGTCACGAAGGCCAGTGAACGGCCGGCCGGGCCGGTCAGCCAGGTCTCCAGCCGCCCGGCGGCGATCCGGGCTCGCAGGGCGGCCCGGACCTCCCCGGGCAGGGCGGGCACCGGAGTGCCGTCGGTACCGTCCATCAGCCATGATCCGTTCACGGCCACGACGATCCCACAGCCCCCCGCGGGCCGGAGCGCGACGGCCGAATTCCGCCAGCCCCGCCCGGGGCGGAGGTCGCACAGTGGGGACCGTGGGACGGCCAGGACGAGTGACCGGAGAACGGGCGTGCACGTGGACACAATGATCGGGACCCCCGCGGAGCGGGTCGACGGCGCCGACTGGGCGGCGCTCGCCCTGGAGATCGGGGAACACGGGAGCGCGCTGACCCCGGTGCTGCTCGACCCCGCCGAGTGCGCGGAGGTGGCCGGACTGTACGAGGAGCCGGAGCTGTTCCGGAGCACCGTCGACATGGCGCGGCACCGGTTCGGTTCCGGGGAGTACCGGTACTTCCGGACGCCCCTCCCCGCCCCGGTGGCCGCCCTCCGGGAGGCGCTCTACCCCCGGCTGCTGCCGATCGCCCGGGACTGGGCGGCCAGGCTGGGCCGGCCCGCGCCGTGGCCGGAGAGCCTCGGCGAATGGCTGGAGCAGTGCCACGCCGCCGGTCAGACCAGCCCCACGCCGCTGCTGCTGCGCTACCGGACGGGCGACTGGAACGCGCTCCACCGGGACCTGTACGGCGAGCTGGTGTTCCCGCTGCAGGTGGTCATCGGCCTCGACGTGCCGGGGCGCGACTACACGGGCGGCGAGTTCCTGACCGTCGAGCAGCGGTTCCGGTCCCAGTCGCGCGGGACCTCCGTCGCGCTCCCCCGGGGACACGGCCTGGTGTTCACCACCCGCGACCGCCCGGTCCGCTCCTCGCGCGGCTGGTCGGCGGCACCCGTCCGGCACGGCGTCAGCACCGTGCGCTCCGGGCTGCGTCACACCCTCGGGCTGGTGTTCCACGATGCCGCCTGAGGACGCCGCGCCCGGCCCCCGGGCCGCCGCCGGCTCCCGGAACCCCGGCCCGGCCGGGCCCTCCGGCGCGCCCGCGCCGCACACGGAGGCGGAACTCGACACCCTGCTGGGCCTGGTGCCCCGGTGCGCGTCCGTGGTCCTCGGCCACGGACGCGACGCGGCGTCCACCGCGGCCGCCCTGGCCTTCGCCGCGCGGTGGCGGGCCGGCGGCGGCACCGTGCTCGACGTCGTCGACTGGCCGGAGGAGGCCGCCTCCTGGCTGCGCCAGGCGCGCCGGTTCACCGCCCACGCGCCGGACGCCTGGGTGGTGGCCGCCGGACCGCGCGGCTGGGCGGGCATGAGCCGGCGCCTGCGGCGCAGCACCGACTGGGCCCCGGAGCGGAGCTTCGGCTTCGCGTCGGCCGGCGGGGCCCCGGCCCGCGCGGCGGCCGGCCCGGGCGTCCTGGACGGCATGCGCGGTGCGACCCCCGGGGGCGGCACCTGGCAGGTGGGCGACGGCGGACGGCCGGGCCACCGGACCCCGCCGGCCGCCGCCGCCCGCTGAGGCTGCGGGGGCGGCCGGACCACCGCACCTCCCCCTGCCCGGCCCGGTCGCCCCCGCCGGTCGGCCCAGGATCAGCGGATGCTCCGGCGTCGGCCGGGCGGCGATCCGGGCGGCCACGCCCTGCGCCGTGCTCCGGTCCGGGGCCGTGCAGCCGCGGGTGGTGCTCACGGCGACCGCCGGCCGGGTGTCCGGCTGGTGGGCCTCGACGAACCACGTGCGGACGCCCCGGTTCCGGCCCGGCGCGACCCTCCGCACCGCCCTCCGGGGGGGCGCAGTCGCTCCCGCCGGAGGAACCGGTGCCGCGGCGTCCGGACGCCGGCACGGGGCGGCCCGGGAACGGTCGTGAGTCGGCCGGATCACGGCGGTCGGCGGGCGGGGGCGGTGCCGTAGGGTCGGCCCCGGGAGGGCCGCGCGGGTGGGGGTTCGCGCCGGTGCCGTCCCCGGTGCGGCCGTCGTTCTCGCGACCGGTCACGGTGCGGCCGCCCTGAGCACGTCGCCCCGCGCTGCTCGCTCCCGCCCGTCTTCCACCACAGGTCGTCACCACCCGTCACCGCCCGTCGTTCCGCGGCGCCCCGTGCCCGGCCGGAGCGCCGTGGCGGCCGCCGTCCACCCGTCCCACGTGACCGTGACCGTGACCGTGACGCACCGCCGCACGCCGAAGGGATCGTCATGTCCGAACGCACCGAACCGTCACCGTCCGCCTCCCCCGGCGGACCGCTCCCCGCCCCGTCCACCGGCACCCCCCGCATCGGCCGCCGGCGTCTGCTGCGCGCCGGGCTGGCCGGCGGGGGCGCGCTCGCCACCGTCCGGCTGCTGCCCCCGGCACCCGCCCACGCCGCGCCGGTGCCCGCCCCGGCCCCCGCCGGCCCGGCTCCCGTCGCGGCCGCCTGGCCGGACTGGGCGCGGTTCGCCCGGCTCGCCGACGGTACCTTCGACGAGGTCGCCGACATGCAGGGCAGGATCGACGAACTGAAGGCCCAGAACGTCAGCGTGATCGAGCTGGACACCGTCCTGTCCGACTGGCTGACCGACGCCGAGTTCACCGCCCACGCCGCGCTGATCAGGACCTTCACCGGCAAGGCGCACGCGGCCGGTCTGAAGGTCGTCATGTACTACCCGTCCCTGGAGGTCATCTCCCCCGGCGGTGAGAAGGGCCGCTCGTTCTACAAGAACGACCAGGGCCGCAACTGGGTCCAGCGCTCCCTCGACGGCAAGCCCAACGTCTTCTACGGCAGCCTGGTGGTCTGGGTCGACCCGGGCGACGAGAGCTGCTGGCTCAGCCCCGACTCCCCCTGGCGGGACTACTACCTGAAGCGGATCAGGCAGCTCGCCGGCACCGGCGTCGACGGCATCTGGCCGGACGTGCCGATCTACTTCGACGGGGCGCTGTCCTGGTGCGACGCGTCCACCTGGGGCGCGGCCGCCTTCAAGGCGGACACCGGCCTGCCCGCACTGCCGGCCGCCGCCGACTTCGCCGACCCGGTCTTCCGCCGCTACGTCGAGTGGCGGCACCGCAGCCTGCTGCGGTTCCAGCTCGACATCGCCGCCGCCGGCCGCAGCGTCAACCCGGACCTGGTCACCTTCGTGGAGACGGTCTCGATGGACTACCGCTACGCCACCTCGATCGGCCTGGACGGCGCCTACCTGCGGCAGGCGGGCGGCAACGTCAGCCAGGTCTGGGAGGTCGACATCCTGGCCAACGAGGACGGCATGCGGCACGCCACCGCCACCGACTGGACGTGCCTGATCTCGATGTACAAGTACGCCCGGGCGGCCGGCGGCACCAAGCCCGCCTGGGCGTTCTCCTACGGCTGGAAGGCCGACGACGCCTCGCTGGTGATGTCCGAGCTGATCGCCTCGGGCTGCAACCCGTACGAGGTCCGGACGCCGTACAAGAACGAGACCACCGACGCGGCGATGCGCACCCGGATGTTCGCCTTCGTCAAGGCCAACCAGCAGCGGCTCTACGACGCCCGGTCCGCGGCCGAGGTCGGCGTCTACCACTCCAGCGCCTCGCGCGACTACGTGAGCCCGGGCGAGGGCAACGGGATGTACGCCAACGCGGCCTCGCCCGCCGGGGTCAAGGACTGGTGGGGCGGCGACGACCCGGCGATGAGCTGCACCACCATGCCGTGGCTGGGCGAGTTCCGCGGCACCGTCAAGGCACTGGTGTACGCGCACGTCCCCTTCGACACGGTGACCAGCCCGGGCCTCGCGGCCGAGGACCTGGCCCGGTTCCGGGTGGTGCTGCTGCCGAACCTCCAGGCGGTCTCGGACGCCGAGGCGGCGGTGCTGCGCGGCTACGTCGCCGGCGGCGGAACGGTCGTGCTCACCGGTCCGGCGCCGACCGGGCTGGACGAGTTCGGGGCCCGGCGCGCGGAGTTCGCGCTCTCCGACGTGCTGGGGCTGCGCCGGGCCGACCCGCTGCCGGCGAGCCGGCGCAACGCCTTCGGGGCGGGCGTCTGCTGGTACCTCGGCGGCGAACTGCCAGGGCTGGCCTACCTGCGCACCACCGACCGGGCCGCGGGCGAGCGGCTGCTGGCCCCGGTCCGCGAGGCCGCGCCGCCGGCGTTCGGCCTCGCCGGCGACCGGCGGATCCACCTGGAGGCGCGCCGGCTGGGCGAGGAGACGGTGGTCCACCTGGTGAACTTCACCAACTTCGGGGACGCTCCGGCGGAGTTCCGCACCACGCCCGCCTCCTGCACCCTCACATTCGCCGTCCCGGCCGGGCGCACGGTCGCGCAGGTCACGGTGGCCACGCCGGACGGGACCGATCCGGCCCCGCGGCCGGTGCCGTTCACGGTGACCGGGGCCGTGCTGAGCGTGCCGCTGACGGTCGTGCAGTACGCGGTCGTCGGCATCACCGTGCGCTGATCCCCGGCCCGGGGCACCCGGTCCACGCACCCGGTCCGCAGGGCCGCAGAGCCGCGGCGGAACGGAAGAGCGCCCCGGAGCCGAGGGCTCCGGGGCGCGAGGCGGATGGGATCAGCCGTTGGTCCGGTCGAACCACTGCAGCCAGCTGGCGCGCGGGCCGATGAGGCCGACGGCCGCGCTGCCGGCCTGGAGGCCCGCCGACGAGGAGGTGGGCGCCTGCTGCTCCTCCTGGTGGTGCCCACCGTGCGCCGCCGCGGCGGTCGGCGCGATGACGGCCGTCGCGGCGGCGACGGTGGCGATCACGGCGAACTTGCGGAGCTTTCCACGAACCGACATCTCAAGTACTCCTTGATGGATGGTCAGTAGCCTGCGCCGGGCACCCCGCAGAGCGACCGGGCGGCACACACGTTTGCAGACGAACGTGGAGAAACGGGCGGTTTCGCAATCCGGTCGACGCGAACGGGTGGGAACTTACCCCCGGCGGGTGAATCCGGATGATCCGTCCGGCCGCACGCCCCGCACGGTCGCGCCACGCCCCCCGTCGCCGCTCCCCGCCCCCGGCCGGGCGGGCGGGCGGGCGCTACTGGCGGCCGTCCGGGGCGTCCCCCCGGACGGCGACCAGCGGGGCGAGGACCGCGACGGCGGCGCCCAGCCACATCACGGCTGACGTGCCGAGCGCGTCCACGGCCCGGCCGCCGATCAGGGCGCCCAGCGCGATGGCGCCGTTGAAGACGGCGACGAACAGGGCCGACGCACCCTCCGGGGCGCCGGGCGCGGCGCGGAGCAGCCAGGTCTGCGCGGTCACCGACACGCCACCGTAGGCCAGGCCCCAGCAGAGCGTCAGCAGCGCGGCGGACGCCGGCCCGCCCGCGAACGCGGGCACGGCCGCCACGGTGAGCGCGAGGGCCGCGCCCACGGTCGCCGCCGTCGCCCGCACGCCCCGCCCGACGGCGGCGCCGGCCACGAAGTTGCCGACGATCCCGCCGGCCCCGTACACCAGCAGCAGCGCGCCGACCTGGCCGGCCGCCACCCCCGCCGCCGCCGCTTCGAGGACCGGGCGCACATAGGTGTACGCCGCGAAGTGCCCGGTCACCAGCAGCGCGGTCACCAGCAGGCCGGTCCGCACCCCGGGGCGGGCCGCGAGCCGCAGCACCCCGCCCAGGCCGAGGGAGCGGCCGGCCGGCAGCGGTGGCAGCAGCAGCGCGACGGCACCGGCCGTCAGCAGCGCCAGGACACCGAGTGCCGCGAACGCCGTCCGCCAGCCAGCCGCCCCGCCGAGGAGGGCGCCCGCGGGGACCCCGAGGACGGAGGCGATCGCGACCCCGCTGAACACGGTCGTGGTGGCCCGCCCGGCCGAGGCGGCCGGCACCAGCCGCACCGCCACCGCGGCCGCGAGCGACCAGACGCCGCCCATCGCCAGCCCGACCAGGACCCTCGCCGCCAGCAGCACCTCGAACGCCGGCGCCCGGGCGGCCAGCAGGTTCGCCGCGGCCAACAGGACCAGCAGCCCGCCGAGCACCCGGCGGCGGTCCCAGCGGCCGAGCGCGGCGGTCAGCGGTGCCGCGGAGACCGCGGCCACCAGGCCGGTCACCGCGAGCGTCAGCCCGGCCGTGCCCTCGGTCACCCGCAGCGACTCCCCGATCGGGGTGAGCAGCGCGACCGGCAGCATCTCGGCGGTGACCACGGCGAAGGTCGCGGCGGCCACCGCGAGGACGGCCGGCCACCCGCCGGGCGGGGAGGCCTCCGCCTGCGGAACGGGCGGGGGCGCGGACGAGGGGGTGCGGACGGAGTGCGCTGTCATGCCGTCCAGCCAACGCGGGGGCACGGGCGGGAACAAGGACGGATCACTCACGCTTCCATGAGGCGGGCTCATCGATCGAGCGGCCCGCGCCCGCACCCCCGGGCGTCCGGTGCCCGTCCGCCCGACGCCCGACGCCCGACGCCCGACGCCCGATGCCTGGGAGGAGCCCACCGTGAGCGGTCTGGACCTGCGGGAGCTGGAGTGCTTCCTGGCGGTCAGCGAGGAGCTGCACTTCGGCCGGGCCGGCGAGCGGCTGCTGGTCTCGCAGAGCCGGGTCAGCCAGCTGGTCAGGTCGTTGGAGCACCGGCTCGGCACCCGGTTGCTGGACCGCACCAGCCGGCGGGTCCGGCTGACCCCCGCCGGGGCGGAGCTCCTGGCCGGGCTCGGGCCCGCCTACGCGGCCCTGCGCGGCGTGGTGGACCGGGCCCGGGCGGCCGGGCACGGGTCGGCCGGGCGACTGCGGGTCGGCTTCCAGGGCAGCGCGGGCGCCGGTCTGCTGGCCGCCGTCGGGGAGTTCCGCCGACGGTGGCCGGAGTGCGCCGTAGAGGTGACCGAACTGCCGCTGGCCGACCCGTTCGGTGCCGTCGGCCGGGGCGAGGTGGACACTGCCGCCGTGCTCCTGCCGGTCGCCGAGGAGGGCCTGTGCCTGGGGCCGGTGTTCTCCCGGCAGCCGCAGTTCCTCGCGGTCTCCCGGCTGCACCCGTGGGCCGGGGCCGCCGCACTCGACGCCGAGCTCCTGGCCCGCATCCCGCTGGTGGCACTCGCCCCGCCCGCGCCCGCCTACTGGCGCCAGGCCCAGGCGCCGCACCGCACGCCGGGCGGCGCGCCGATCCCGGCCGGGCCGGAGGTCCGCACCCTTCAGGAGGGCCTCTCGCTGGTGGCGGGCGGACGAGCCGGGATGCTGCTCTGCCGGCCGACCGCCGAGGACCACCGGCGCTCCGACGTCGTCCACCTGCCCGTGACGGGTCTGCCGGACTCCGCGCTGGGGCTGGTCTGGCGCTCCGGCCGCGAGAACGCCGAGGTCCGGGCGTTCGCCGGGCTGCTCGGGAGCACCCCGGCCGGGCCGGACGGCGGCGCGCCCGCCATGCCCGGCCCGGTGGGCTGACGGCCCCGCCGGACATCCGTCCGTCCGGGTGGTCCGCCGCCGTGTCCCGCCGCGGGGCGGCGGTACGGCGCCGATGCTGGCCCTGGCACGGCCGGCCCCGGCCGGACCCCGGCCCGCGTGCGCGGCCGGCAGACCCGACGAGACGGGTGGACACAGTGTCCCGACAGTTGTTTTCCAGGGCCGTGCGGACGGCTTTCGCGGCGGTCCTGCTGGCCGCCGGGCCCGCGGCGGCCGAGGAGTGCGCCGCGGGCGCGGACCTCGCGGTGACGGCCGCGGATCCCGCCCCCGTGCCGGCCGGCGGCAGCACCCTGCTGCACCCGGTGGTGGTCAACACCGGTGACGCCGCCACCACCGGACCGTTCACGCTCTACGTGCACCTGCCGCCCGGGGTGTTCGGCACCGGGACGTCGCCGACCGGCTCCTGTCGCACGCTGCCGTTCGGCCACACCGTCGCCTGCGCGTTCCCGGCCGGGCTGGCGCCGGGTGCCGAGGTCACCGCGGAGGTGACGGTGTCCGTGGCGACCGGCATGGAAGCCGGGGTGCTGGAGGGCAGCGCCGAGACCGACCTGGCGGGCGACCCGACACCGGAGGACGACACCGCCCGCTTCGCGATCGTCGTCCTCCCGGCCGCTCCCCGAGCCACCCCCTGAGCCAACCCCGAGCCACTTCCCGAGCCACTTCCGAGTCACTTCCGAGTCACCTTCCGGGCCGCCCCCGTACGCCGGGCCGCCCCTGTGCCCGCCGCCCCGGGGTTCGAACAGACGGCCGTCAACTCTCGTCCAGTACACGACAGATGGCCGAAAGCAGGACAACCCCGGGGCCGATTCACTACGGTCGTCCTCACGACAGCGGCACCGGAGGCACCGGACTCGTGGTCGGCGCCCGCCGGGTGATGCGGCAGGGGGTGGCATGGCACAGGCACGGAGGCGTCTGTCACGCGCGGAGGCGGTGCGCAGGCGCACCGGTGCGCAGTTCATAGGCCGCAGAGCACAGGTGGCGCTCTTCGCGGACAACCTCGCCCGCGACCCCGACCCGGACTCCGGGTCCGACCCCGCGGACTTCCTGTTCCACGTCCGCGGGGTGGGCGGGGTCGGCAAGTCCACCCTGCTCGCCCAGTGGCGCGAGGCCGCCCGGCGGGCCGGGGCGCTCACCGCGCTGGTCGACGAGACCGACGTGCACGGCGTCGGCACGGCGCTCACCGCGCTCGCCCGCCAGCTGGCCGAACAGGCGGGACCGCTGCGCGAGTTCGACAGGGCGCTGGAGCAGTACCGGCGTTCGCTCCAGGCCGCGGCGGACCGCGAGCCGGAGCAGCCGCCCGGCGGCGAGGGCGCGTCGCTGCCCGCCCGGCTGGTGAGCCAGGCGGCGTTCGGCGCGGCCTCGGCGCTGCCGGGCGCGGCCGTGGTCACGGCGATGGCCAGCCCGGACGCCGTGGCGCAGGGCGCCGAGCGGCTCATCGCCGGGGTGCGTCAGCGCCGGCGCGGCGGCGACGTCGAGGAGTCGGCGCTGAGCCGCGCGTTCGTCGCCGAGCTCGCCCGGCTCAGCGACCGCGACCGGGGGCGGGCCCACGGGCGGCGGCCGTGGATCGTGCTGTTCCTCGACACCTGGGAGCTGACCGGCCGCTACCTCGACGGGTGGCTTCGGGAGATCCTGGACGACGCCTTCGGCCCGTTGCCGCTGGAGGTGGTCTTCGTGCTGGCCGGCCGGGACGAGCTCGCGGAGCGGGAGTGGGCGCCGTGGCGGCCGGTGCTGGTGGACGTGCCGCTGGAGGTGTTCACCGAGCAGGAGGCCCGCGACCTGCTGGCGGCCCGCGGGGTGACCGATCCGCTGGTGGTCGACGCGGTGCTGCGGATGTCGATGCGGCTGCCGCTGCTGGTCGCCCTGCTCGCCGCCGCCGACCCCGGCGCGGTCGAGGAGGTCGCCGACGTGGGCGCGGACATGGTCGACCAGGCGGTCGTGCGCTTCCTGCAGTGGATCCCCGAGCCGGAGCGCCGGGAGACGGTGCTGGCGGCGGCGCTCCCGCTCCAGCTGAACCAGGACCTCTTCGCGTGCGCCGTCCCGGACGCCGAACCGGCCGCCTGGGACTGGCTGTCGGCGCAGCCCTTCGTCACCGGCCGCGGCGACTTCCTGCAGTACCACGCCGTGGTCCGCGCCAGCATGGTGCGCCGGCGCCGGATCCACACGCCCCGGGAGTGGACGGCCGCGCACACCCGCCTCGCCGCGCACCACACCGCCGCGCGGACGGCGGTCGAGCAGTACCTGCCGGCCTCCCGGCGCGGCGCGGACCCGCGGTGGCGCCGGCACCTGCTGAACGAGCTCCACCACCTGCTCTGCGCGGACCCGCTGGCCCATCTGGCGGCGGCCCTGGAGCACACCGCGCGCACGGCCGGGGACGCGCCGGCCGCGCTGGCGCCCTGGGCGGAGATGCTCAACCAGGCCGCTCAGGACAGCGACGACGCCGAACTGGTCCGCTGGGCCCGCCGGATCCACGCGGCGGCGGGCGGCGAGCAGCCCGTCCTGGCGACCCTCGGCGCGCTCGCCGGCCCCGGACTGCCCGTCCGGGTGCGGGCCTGGGCGCTCACCCACCGCGGCTACCAGCACTTCGTCGAGGACCGCGACGACGACGCCCTCGCCGACCTCGACCAGGCCGTGGCGATCGCCCCCGACCTGCCGCAGGCGCTCGCCTACCGGGGCCGCGTGCTCCACTGGCACGGCCACCACGAACGGGCGCTCGCCGACTTCGGCGCCGCGCTCGCCATCGACCCGCAGTACGCGTGGGCGCTGTCCCGGCGCGGCGAGGCGCACCAGCTGGCGGGGCTGGCCGAGGAGGCGATGGCGGACTTCACCGCCGCGCTGGCCCTGGACCCCGACGACGCCTGGGCCCTGGGCTCGCGCGGCCAGGCGCACCGGCTGGCCGGACGGCTGGACGAGGCCGTCGCCGACCTGACCGCCGCCGTCCTGCTGGACCCGGAGTACGCCTGGGCGCTCAGCCAGCGCGGCGAGGCGTTCCGGGCGGCGGGCCGGCCGGCCGAGGCGGTCGCCGACTTCACCGCCGCACTGGCCCTCAACCCCGGCGACGCCTGGGCGCTGGGCTCCCGGGGCCAGGTCCACCGGCAGGCGGGCCGGCTGGACGACGCGGTCGCCGACCTCACCGCCGCGCTGGCGCTGAGCCCGGACAGCGTCTGGGCGCTCGCCGAACGCGGCGAGGCCCACCGGCAGGCGGGCCGGCCGGACCAGGCGGTGGCCGACTTCACGGCCGCGCTGGCGCTCAGCCCCGAGCACGCGTGGGCGCTCGGTTCCCGGGCGCAGGCGCACCGGCAGGCGGGCCGCCTGGACGAGGCCGTCGCCGACTTCACCGCCGCGCTGGCGCTCAGCCCGGAGTACGCCTGGGCGCTCGCCGAACGCGGCGAGGCCCACCGGCAGGCGGGCCGGCCGGACCAGGCCGTCGCCGACCTCACGGCGGCCCTCGCACTGGATCCGGAGTACGCCTGGGCGCTCGCCGAACGCGGCGAGGCCCACCGGCAGGCGGGCCGGCCGGACCAGGCCGTCGCCGACCTGACCGCCGCGCTGGCGCTGGACCCGTCGGACGTGTGGGCGCAGCGGGCCCGCGGCCAGGCGTACCGGCAGGCGGGCCGGCTGGACGAGGCGGTCGCCGACCTGACCGCCGTCCTGGCGGTCGACCCGGACTACGCCTGGGCGCTGGCGCTGCGGGGCGAGGCGCACCGGCTGGCCGGGCGTCCGGCGGAGGCGGTCGCCGACCTGACGGCCGCGCTGGTGCTCGAACCGGACGACGCCTGGGCGCTCGGTTCGCGGGGCCAGGCACGCCGGCAGGCCGGCCTGGTGGAGGAGGCGATCGCGGACCTCACGGCCGCGGTCGAGCGCAACCCGGAGTACGTCTGGGCGCTCGCCGAGCGCGGGCAGGCGCACCGTCAGGCGGGGCGGCCGGCGGAGGCGGTGGCGGACCTGTCGGCGGTGCTCGCCCGGGACCCGGCGGACGTCGCCGTGCGCTGCGCGCTCGCGGCGGCGTACCGGCACGCCGGGCGGTTCGGTGACGCCCGGGAGGTGCTGGCGGGTCTGGCGCCGGAGGTCGCGGCGTCCTCGACGGTGCTGGTGGAGGTGGCGGTGCTGCGGCTGCTGACGGAGGGTCCGACCGGTTCCGCGCCGGCCTGGGAGGCGTTCGCCGAGTGCCCCTACGAGGATCCGCAGGACGTGTTCGAGCCGGGGGTGCGCAAGCTGCTGCACGGTCTGGTGGCCGGGGACGCCGACCCCGGGGAGCTGGCCCGGGCCTTCCTGGCGCTGCCCGGCGCCCGGGCGGCGCGGGCGGACGTGGGGCTCTACGTCGGTGAACTCGCGCGGGCCGGCGAGCCGGTGGGGGCGCGGGCCCGGGAGGCGCTGCGGATCCTCGGGGTGCCCGTTCGGGCAGGGGAGCGTTCCGCATGACGATCGGAATCGAACATTCGGTACATTCATGATCGTCTTCCGCTCGGCCGGATCAGCCGGCTCCGTCCGAGCGCGCTTCCTCACGCCCCGAGACAGGATCCCGATGCCCAACCCCAGTCCTGCCGTCAGCCGCCGCACCCTGGTGACCGCGATCGGCGCCACCGCCGCCGCGATCGCCGCCGCTCCCGCCGCCCACGCCGCCGCCCCGGGCTCCTCCCCCGCCCCGTCGGCTCCCGGCGCCCCGGCCCCGGCCGGCGGTGCGGCCCGCACCGTCACCGTGCCGGCCACCCGGGCCCGTTCGGCCGCCGGCCGCGCGGCCGCCGGGGTCCGCGCGGACTTCCCGATCCACTACGTCGGCGTCAGCTGGGACGGCCCGCGCCGCGGCGCGGCCATCCGGCTCCACCACGAGGGCACCGGCGCCGGTGCCTGGCAGCCGCTCGCCGCGGGCTGCGCGGGCGGCCCCGACCAGCCGGGCGGGGCGGCCGCGGCCGGTACCGCCGCGGGCGCGACCGTCCTGGTCCCGGCCGGCGGCGCCGTGGGCTACGACCTGCGGCTGCCCGACGGGGCAGCCAACCTGCGCTCCAGCGCCCTCGACACCACCGCGGGCCCGGCCCGCACCGCCGTGATCTCCCCGACCGTCCCGGTCACCTTCTGCGGCGTCCAGTACCTCAGCCGCGCCGCCTGGGGCGCGGACGAGTCCAAGCGCTTCAAGAACGGCGTGGAGAACTCCCCCGCCAAGTACTACCCGGTGCAGACCCTGACGGTGCACCACACCGACACCCCGAACGCGGACGCCGACCCGGCCGCCACCGTCCGGGCGATCTACGAGTACCACGCCATCACCCAGGACTGGGGCGACATCGGCTACCACTTCCTCATCGACGAGGCCGGCCGGATCTACGAGGGCCGCTGGTCCGGTGACGACGGCATCCCCGCGCACGACATCAACGGCAACGGGGTCACCGCCTTCCACACCGCTGGCTTCAACTCCGGCAACCTCGGCATCGCCCTGCTCGGCACCCTGAGCGGCCGGCAGCCGACCGCGAAGGCCCGCCGCTCGCTGACCCTGCTGCTCGCCCTGCTCACCCGCGCCCACGGCCTCGACCCGCAGGCCCACGTCACCTTCACCAACCCGGTGAACGGCGTGACCAAGCCGGTCGACCTGATCAGCGGCCACCGCGACTGGCTGGCCACCGACTGCCCGGGCGGCGACTTCTACGCCACCCTGCCGGCCCTGCGCGCCGAGGTCGCCGCGGTCTGACGGTCCACCGCCGGCCCCGGGACCCGCTCCCGTGGCCGGCCGGCCACGGCGTCCCCCGGTGGGCCGTGCCGCTGGTGCCCCCGGGCCGCCCCGCCTCCCGCCCCAGCGCGGGGCCCGCGAGGCGGCCCCGGCCGGCTGTCGGAGCCGCGCCGTAGGCTGGAGGGGCGGACGAGGAAAGGGAGGCCCGGTGTCCGGAACGACGGTGGCCGAGGTGACGGCCGAACTGGCCGCGCTGGAGGACCGGGGCATCCGCCGGGTCAACGAGCGCCACGGCGACGACCACGGCGTGAACCTCACCGCGCTGCGCGCCCTCGCCAAGCGGCTCGGGAAGCAGCAGGACCTCGCGCGGCAGCTCTGGGGAACCGGCGACAGCGCGGCCCGGCTGCTGGCACTGCTGGTGTGCCGGCCCCGGGAGTTCACCCGCGACGAGCTGGACGCGATGCTGCGCGCGGCCCGGACACCCAAGGTGCAGGACTGGCTGGTCGGCTACGTGGTGAAGAAGAGCCCGCACGCCGAGGAGCTCCGCCTGGCCTGGCTCACCGACCCGGACCCGGTGGTGGAGAGCGCCGGCTGGGCACTGACCGTCGACCGGGTGGCCAGGAAGCCCGCGGGCCTGGACCTGCCCGGTCTGCTCGACGTCATCGAGGCGCGGATGCAGCAGGCCCCGGACCGTCTGCAGTGGGCGATGAACCACTGCCTCGCCCAGATCGGCATCTCGCACGCCGGGCACCGCGACCGGGCGCTGGACATCGGCGAGCGGCTGGAGGTCCTCAAGGAATATCCGACGCCCCGGGGCTGCACCTCCCCGTACGCCCCGGTCTGGATCACCGAGATGGTCCGCCGCGAGCAGCAGGGCGCCCCGGGGGCGTGAGGCCCCACGGCCTTCCGCGCGGGGCCGTCAGGGGTGGCCGGTGCCGGCCGTCCCTGAGGCACCGTCCAGGCCCAGCAGTTCCACCGCCCGCTCCCGCATCTCCACCTTGCGGATCTTCCCGGTGACGGTCATCGGGAACTCCTCCACCCGGTGCACGTATCGCGGCACCTTGTAGTGCGCGATCCGCCCGGCGCAGTACTCGCGCAGCGCCTCGGCGGTCAGGTCAGGCGCGCCCGGCCGCAGCCGGACCCAGGCCATCAGCTCCTCCCCGTACCGGGCGTCGGGCACCCCGACGACCTGGACGTCCAGGACGTCGGGGTGGGTGAACAGGAACTCCTCGATCTCGCGCGGGTAGATGTTCTCGCCGCCCCGGATCACCATGTCCTTGAGCCGGCCGGTGATCACGAGGTAGCCGTCCTCGTCCATCACCGCCAGGTCCCCGGTGTGCATCCAGCCGTCGGCGTCGACCGCCTCGGCGGTGCGGTCGGGCTGGTCCCAGTAGCCGAGCATCACCGAGTAGCCCCGGGTGCGGAGTTCGCCGGCGGTGCCGCGCGGGAGGGTCTCGCCGGTCTCCGGGTCGGCCACCTTGACCTCCAGGTGCGGGCCGACCCGGCCGACCGTGGAGACCCGCCGCTCCAGCGGGTCCCCGGCGCGGGTCTGGGTGGAGACCGGGGAGGTCTCGGTCATGCCGTAGCAGATGGACACGTCCCGCATGCCCATCCGGTCGACGACCTGCTTCATCACCTCGGTCGGACACGGCGAGCCGGCCATGATGCCCGTGCGCAGACTGGAGAGGTCGTGCTCCGCGAAGCCCGGGTCGTTCAGCTCGGCGATGAACATGGTGGGCACGCCGTAGAGGGAGGTGCAGCGCTCGGCGGCCACCGCCCGCAGGGTGGCCGCGGGCTCGAAGGACGGCGCCGGGATCACCACGCAGGCCCCGTGGGAGAGCGCCGCCAAGCAGCCCATCACCATCCCGAAGCAGTGGTAGAAGGGGACGGGCACGCAGATCCGGTCGGCCTCCGTGTAGCCGCACGCCTCGCCGACGAAGTAGCCGTTGTTGAGGATGTTGCGGTGCGAGAGGGTGGCGCCCTTGGGGAAGCCGGTGGTGCCCGAGGTGTACTGGATGTTGATCGGATCGTCCGGACCCAGGCCCGCTCCGACGGCGGCCGTCAGGGCGCGGTCACCGCGGTCCCCCGCCGCGAGCAGGTCCTCCCAGCCGGACGTGCCGATCAGCAGCACGTCCCGCAGCCCGGGGCAGCGCCGGCCCGCCTCGGCGAGCATGCCCGCGTAGTCGGAGGTCTTGAAGGCCGGCACCGCCACGACGGTGCGGATCCCCGACTGGCGCAGCACGTACTCGACCTCGTGGGCGCGGTAGCCGGGGTTCACCGTGACCAGGACCGCGCCGATCCGCGCGGTGGCGTACTGGGTGAAGACCCACTCCGGGCAGTTCGGCGCCCAGATCCCGACCCGGTCGCCGGTCGTCACCCCGAGCGCCAGCAGTCCCAGCGCGACCCGGTCCACCTCGGCCGCCAGCTCCCGGTACGTCCACCGGCGCCCGCTCGGCACGTCCACCAGTGCCTCCCGGTCCGGGAAGGCGGCGACCGCGCGGTCGAGCGCGACGCCGATGGTGTGCTCCAGCAGCGGCACCGAGGTGTCCCCGGCGCTGATGCTGGGGGCGGGGGAGGGCGAGGTCATGGCGGGGGCTCCTGGACTCGTCCGGGTACAGGGCGACCGAGTCTACGCAGACCGCCCCGCCCCGTCACCCGCTCCCGCAACACCGCTCCCGGTCCGGTGCGGGAGCGGTGTTGCGGGGCGGGCCCGGCGCCGGAAGCGCGGGCGGCGCACCCGCCGGCCGGCCGCCCGGCCGCCCACCTCGGCGGACGCCAGACCGGACGCCCGGCGGCTGCCATACTGGGCGCGACCGCCGCAGGTCAGGGCCCCGGTGCCGCTCCCTGCCGAACTCCCGCCCCCAGGAGCCCGACCGCATGGACCGTCCGCAGGACCCCGCCCGTCCGCAGACCGCGCAGACCCCCGCCCTCCTGCTCGACGCCCTCGCCCCCGCGCACCCGGACCGCGTGCTCGGCGCCGCCGAGCAGGCCGAACGGCGGGGCGCCGACCGGCTGGTGGTCTCCGAGACCGCCTACGACCCGTTCCTGCAGCTGGCCCGCGCCGCCGACCGCACCGGGTCCATCGAACTGGCCACCGGCGTCGCGGTGGCCCTCGCCCGCACCCCGATGACGCTCGCCTACCAGGCCTGGGGCCTGCACGCGGCCTCCGGCGGGCGGGCCGTCATCGGTCTCGGCTCGCAGGTCCGGCCGCACGTCGAGAAGCGCTTCGGGATGCCCTGGGACCGCCCGGCCGCACGGATGCGCGAGTACGTGCACGCGGTGCGGGCGATCTGGCACAGCTGGCAGACCGGCGAACGGCTGCGGTTCCGGGGCGACTTCTACAGCCACACCGTGATGACGCCGGTCTTCGCCCCCGACCCGGTGGCCGCCCCGGTGCCGCGGATCCTGCTGGCGGGCGTCGGCCCCCTGATGGTGCGCACCGCCGGCGCGGTGGCCGACGGCTTCCTCGGCCACCCGTTCACCTCGGTCGACTACCTCACCCGGCGGGTGCTGCCGGCCCTCGCCGAGGAGCGCGGACGGGCCGAGGCGGCGGGCGGGCCCTGGACCGGGCGGCCGTTCGAGGTGGCCGGCAGCGTGCTCACCGCGACCGGGCGCACCGAGGAGGAGCTGGCGGGCAACCTGGCGGCGGTCCGCGAGCGGCTCGCCTTCTACGCGTCCACGCCCGCCTACCGTCCGGTGCTGGCGGAGCACGGCTGGGAGGAACTGCACGAGGAACTGCACCGGCTGTCACTGCGCGGCCGGTGGCCGGAGATGGCCGCGCTGGTCGACGACACGGTGTTCGACGCCTTCGCCGTCCGGGGCACGGTCGAGGAGGTGGCGCGGGAGATCCACCACCGGTACGCGGGCCTGCTCACCCGGGTCTCGGTCAGCCTGCCGGAGGACGCCGCACCGGATCTCGGCGCGGACGTCCTGGACGCCCTGCGCGCTCTGGACGGCCGGCCCGCACCCCGCTGATCCGCCCGTCCCGGCCGGCCCCTACGGTGGGAACCGTTCCGTACACCGTCGAAGGACCCGCGGGTCCGGCAGAGGAGTGGGGCGATGGAGCGTCGGTACGAGGAGCCGCGGCGGCTGCTGACCGGACTGTGGGCGAGCTGGGCCGAGCGCGGCGCGGCCTTCGACGAGGAGCGGTGGGGGCGGGCGACCAGACTGGACGGCTGGACGGTGCGCGAGCTGTACGCGCACGTGGCGGCCTCCCCCGAGCTGTTCGCCCGGCTGCGCGACGCCGTGGTGGACGGGCCCGCCGCGGTGGACCGCGGGTCCGCCGTCCTGCGGAGCTACAACCGGCCCGGCGGGGTGGCGCACACCGCGGCCGGCCTGATCGCGGACGGCGCCCGGGAGTCGGCGGCGGCGCTCGGGCCGCGGGCCCTGGTCGCCCGGTTCGCCGAGGACGGCGCCCGGGTGCTGGAGTGGCTCGGGGAGGTGCCGCCGCAGACCGCGATCGGCCACCCGCTGCTGGGCACCGTGACGCTCGGCGCGCTCACCGAGGTCGCGGTGATGGAGGCGACGGTCCACCTGCTCGACCTGACCGCGGCCGTGGGCGGCCCGCCGCCCACGGCGGAGGCCCTGGAGGCAACCCGGCTCCTGCTGGCGGAGGTCGCCGATCCGGTGGAGTTCATCGAGGCCGCGGCCGGCCGGACCCGCGACCCCGTGCTGCCGGTGATCCGCTGACACCCCGTCGGGCGCGCGGCGAGCCCGTCCGCGCCCGCTACGCTCCGCAGTCGGGCTGCTGCGGAGGCTCGGCCGTCGCGGCCGTCGCAGCGGCCCGGCCCGCCGGAAAACCGGACGCTTCGCATGTTTTCTCGGCAGTCCCCCTGGCGGCCGGGGCTGCCGCACCCGGCGCGTCCGCCGATCCGTCCACCGGGCCGTCGGCCGGGACGGCGGCCGCCCCCCGAACGGCGGCCCCCCGCACGGGCCCCCCCCCCGCCCCCCCGGCCCGGGCCCCGGCGGGAAAGGCGAGCACCCCCGGCCCCGCCCTG
>NZ_JBHJRC010000055.1:0-34739 GCF_042261735.1 Kitasatospora sp. NPDC056327
GAAATAGAAACCCGCCTCCGCCAACACCCCCACATCCACGACACCACCGTCACCACCCACCACGACCAACTCGTCGCCTACCTCGTCACCACCCCCGACGCCGGGGCGGACGGCGACGACGGCACCGGCACCGGCACCGGGGACACCGACGTCCGGGCCACCGCCACCGACCGGATCCGCGAGTGGCTCCGCGAACGGCTGCCCGAGCACATGGTGCCCACCGTCCTCATCCCGCTGGACGAGATCCCGCGCACCGTCGGCGGCAAGACCGACCGCTCCCGGCTGCCCGACCCCGGCGGCCACCGGCCCGAACTCACCCACGACTACACGCCCCCGCGCAACCCCACCGAACACGCCGTCGCCGAGGTCTGGCGGGAGGTCCTCCGGATCGACCGGATCGGCGTCCACGACAACTTCTTCGACCTCGGCGGCCACTCCCTCCTCGCCACCCGGGTCGCCATCCGGATGCGGACCGCGTTCGGCTGCGACATCGGTGTGCGCGCACTCTTCGAGGGGCCGACGGTGGCGCGTCTCGCCACCGCCGTCGAGGAGCAGCTGACCAGGGAGATCGCGGCGATGACCGGCGAGGACGCGGCCGAGGCACTGAAGGGGCAGCAGCCATGAGCGCAGCAGCCGTGAACACGGTGCACGGACTCGTCGAGGCACAGGCCCGGCGCAGTCCCGACGCGGTGGCCCTGGAGTTCGAGGGCGAGGAACTGACCTACCGGGAGCTGGACCGCCGCGCCAACCGGCTCGCCCACCGGCTGCGCGCCCTCGGCGCGGGGCCGGAGAGCCTGGTCGCGGTCGGGGCCCAGCGCTCCCCCGAGCTGGTCGTGGCCCTGCTCGGCATCCTCAAGAGCGGTGCGGGGTACCTTCCGCTGGACCTCGAACTGCCGGTCGAGCGGCTGGTCTCGATGGTCGGCCGGGCCCGCCCGGTGGCGCTGGTCCGCGGTCCCGGCATGGACCTGGACCTCGGCCGGCCGGAGCTGCCCGAGGTCGTCCTGGCCGCCGGCGACGGGGGGCCGGGGGCGGCGGACGCCGACGACGGGACCGACGGCCCGTGCGGCGTGGTGGTCGACGGGCGCAACGCCGCCTACGTGATGTTCACCTCCGGCTCGACCGGGCAGCCCAAGGGCGTGGTGCTCGAACACCGCAGCGTCTGCAACCGGCTGCGGTGGGGCCAGCGCGAGTACGGGATGACGCCCGACGAGCGGGTGCTCCAGAAGACGCCGTACGCCTTCGACGTGTCGGTGTGGGAGCTGTTCTGGCCGCTCACCGTGGGGGCCCGGCTGGTCGTCGCGCGGCCGGGCGGGCACCGGGACGGCGAGTACGTCGTCGACCTGATCCGGCGGCGGGGCGTCACCACCGTGCACTTCATCCCCACCATGCTCGCCCTGTTCGCCGGGGAGCGCGGCGCCGCGGAGTGCGACGGGCTGCGCCGGATCATGACCAGCGGCGAGGAGCTGCCCACCGATCTGCAGAACCGGGTGCTGCGGCTGCTGCCGCACGTCGAGCTGCACAACCTGTACGGCCCGACCGAGACGGCCATCGAGATCACCGCCTGGCAGTGCCGGCCCGAGTGGGCGGGCGCCTCGGTGCCGATCGGCGCGGCCGTCGAGAACAGCCGGCTGCACGTCCTCGACGCGGAGCTGCGCCCGGTCCCCGACGACGGCAGCGGCGAGCTGTTCCTGTCCGGCGTGCAGCTGGCCCGGGGCTACCTCGGACAGCCGGGCCTCACGGCGGAGCGCTTCCTGCCGGACCCGTTCGGGGAGCCCGGTGACCGGATGTACCGCAGCGGCGACCTGGCGGGCTGGTACCGGCCGGGGGTGGCGGAGTTCCTGGGCCGGGCGGACGACCAGCTCAAGCTCGGCGGCAACCGGGTCGAGCTGGGCGAGATCCAGGCGGTCCTGAACGACCAGCCGGGCGTGCGGGCCTCGGTGGTGGTGGCCGCCGGTTCGGCCGCCGAGCTGCGGATCGTCGCGTACGCGGTCGGTGACGGCCTGGACCCCGGGGAGCTGCGGGAGCTGCTGGCCGCCCGGCTGCCGGGGTACATGGTCCCGTCCTCCTTCGTGCTGCTGGAGACCCTGCCGCTGACGCCCAACGGCAAGCTCGACCGCCGGGCGCTGCCCGCCCCGGACCGGCCCGACCTGGCGACCGCGTACCGGGCGCCGGAGGGCGGGCTCCAGGAGCGGCTGGCGGCGGTGTGGGCCTCGCTGTTCAGCGTCGAACGGGTCGGTGCCGACGACGACTTCTTCGCCCTCGGCGGCCAGTCGCTGCTCGCGGTGCGGTTGATCGCCCGGCTGCGCGAGGAGCTGGGCACCGACGTCTCGCTGCGCGACCTGTTCGAGGCGCCGACCGTCGCCGCGCTCGCCGCCGTGCTGGAGCGGGCGGGCACCGGGCCCGCGCGGCCCGCGCTCACCCGGGGCGGCGACGACCTGCCGGTGGTCGCCTCGTTCGGCCAGGAGCGGCTGCTGTTCCTGCACCGGCTGCACCCGGACAGCCCCGGCTACGTCATCCCGATCGCCTGGCGGGTGGCGGGCCGGCTCGACCCGGCCGTGCTGCGCGGCGCGCTGGAGCGGCTCGCGGCCCGGCACGACGCGCTGCGCACCCGCTTCCCCGGCGGGGACCGGCCGCCGGTCGTCTCCCCCGCGGCGGTGGTGGACCTGAGGCTCGCCGACGCCGCGGAGTGGGACGAGGAGATCGCCGCCGCCGAGCTGCGCCGGCCGTTCGACCTCGCCGCGGGGCCGGCCTGGCGGGCCCTGCTGCTGCGCCTGCCCGGGCACGACGTGCTGCTGCTGGTGCTGCACCACCTGGTCGCCGACGGCTGGTCGCTGGGCGTGGTGGCCCGCGAGCTGGGCGAGCTGTACGCGGGCGGTACGCCGCCGCTGCCGCCGGTGCGCTACGCGGACTTCGCCCGCCGCCAGCGGGCCGACCTGACCCCGGACCGGCTGGCGGGCCAGCTGGCCTGGTGGCGCGAGGTCCTGGACGGCGTCCCGGCCCTGGAGCTGCCCACCGACCGGCCCCGGCCGGCGGTGCTGGGCACGGACGGGGCCACCCACCGCTTCGAGCTGCCGCAGGAGCCGCTGCGCGCGCTGGACCGGTACGCCCGGGACGGCTCGGTCACCCTGCACACCCTGCTCCTGGCGGTGTTCCAGGTGCTGCTGGCCCGCTGGAGCGGCCAGCGCGACTTCGCCGTCGGCACGGCGGCGGCCGGCCGCTCGTACGCCGAGGTGGAGAACGTCGTCGGCTTCTTCGCCAACACCCTCGCCGTACGGGCCGACCTCGACGGCGACCCGACCCTCGCCGAGCTGCTCGGCCGGGTCCGGGAGGCCGTCCTCGGCGCGTACGACCACCAGGACGTGCCGTTCGAGCGGGTGGTGGAGGAGCTGCGCCCGGAGCGCGACCTGAGCCGCAGCCCGGTGTTCCAGACCATGTTCGCGCTCCGCGACGCCACCTCGGCGCTGCGGCTGCCGGGCCTGGCGGCCGAGGAGATCCCGCTCGGCTGGCGGACCGCCAAGTTCGACCTCACGCTCTTCGTCGACCGGGCCGCCGACGGCACCTGCTCCGGTCTGATCGAGTACGCGACCGACCTGTTCGACCCGGCCACGGCGGAGCGGCTCGCGGAGGGCTACCGCCGGCTGCTGCTGGCGCTCGCCGCGGACCCGGGCGGGCGGCTCGGCGACTGGGACCCGCTCGGTCCCGAGGAGGCGGCCCGGCTGGTCGCGGCCGGCACCGCCCCGCGGCCCCCGATCGAGCCGCTCGCCCTGCACCGGCTGGTCGGGGTCCGGGCCGCCGCCCACGGCCACCGCCCCGCGGTGGTGGACGGCACCACCGTCCTGACATACGCCGAGCTGGACCGGCGGGCCAACCGGCTCGCCCACCACCTGATCGCGCTCGGCGCCGGCCCGGAGACCGTGGTGGCGGTCGGCCTGCCCCGCGGCGCGGACCTGGTGACGGCGCAGCTCGCGGTGCTCAAGGCCGGCGCCGCCTACCTTCCGCTGGACACCGGGCAGCCGGTGGAGCGCAGCCGCCACCTGACCGGGGAGAGCGGCGCGCGGCTGCTGATCGCCTCCGGCGGGGGGCCCGGCCTGGACGGTCTGGGCTGCCGGGTGGTCGACCTCGCCGGTGAGGCCGACGGGATCGGCCGGCGGCCCGGCACCGCCCCCGAGGTGGCGGTGGACCCGGAGAACCTGGCCTTCCTGGTCTACACCTCCGGCTCCACCGGGCGGCCCAAGGGCGTCGCCATCAGCCACCGGTCGCTGGTGCGCACCGTCCGCGCGGGCAGCCACCTGACGCTCGGTCCGGACGACCGGGTGGCCTTCGCGGCCAGCCCGGTGTTCGACGCGGCGACCTTCGAGGTGTGGGCCGCCCTGGTCGCCGGGGCGGCGCTGGTGATCACCCCGCCGGACGTGGTGCTGTCGCCGGACGCCCTGGCCGGGCACCTGGAGCGGCACGGGGTGACCACGCTGTTCCTGACCACCGCGCTGTTCAACCAGGTCGTCCGGGAGCGGCCGCGGGCGCTGTCGGCGCTGCGCACGGTGCTGTTCGGCGGCGAGGCCGCCGACCCGCTGGCGGTGGACGCCCTGCTGGCCGGGCCGGGCCCGGAGCGGCTGCTGCACATGTACGGTCCGGCCGAGTCGACGACCTTCGGCACCTGGCACCGGGTGGAGGCGGGCCGGCGCGGCGCGGCCCCGGTGCCGATCGGCCGGCCGGTGGACAACACCACCGCGTACGTGGTGGACGGGCGGCTGCGGCCGGTGCCGGTCGGGGTGGTCGGGGAGCTGCTGCTCGGCGGCGCCGGGGTGGCCCGGGGGTACGCGGGCGCGCCGGGCCGCACCGCCGAGCGGTTCCTGCCCGACCCGTTCGGGCCGCCCGGCGGCCGGGTCTACCGCACCGGAGACCTGGTGCGCTGGGACGCACGGGGCCGGCTGGAGTTCGTCGGCCGGGCCGACGGCCAGGTCAAGGTCCGCGGCTTCCGGGTGGAGCCGGGCGAGGTCGAGGTCGCGGTGCGCCGCCATCCGGCGGTGCGGGACACCGTGGTGGTGGCCCGTCCGGACCGCAGCGGCGCCCTCGCGCTGGTCGCCTACGCGGTCGGCGACCGGGCCGGGCTGGAGGGGCTGGCGGGGTTCCTGCGCGAACACCTGCCGGCCTACCTGGTGCCGTCGGCGGTGGTGGTGCTGGACGAGCTGCCGCTCACCCGCAACGGCAAGGTCGACCGGGCCGCGCTGCCCGCGCCGGCCCGCACCGGGGGCCCGGGCGGGCGCCGCCCGGCCGCCGGGACGGAGCAGCAGCTGGCCGCCGTCTGGTCGGAGGTGTTGGGCGTCGAGGACCCCGGTGCGGACGACGACTTCTTCGACCTCGGCGGGCACTCGCTGCTCGCCATCAAGGTGGTCGGCGCGGTCGCCGAGCGGACCGGCCGGCAGCTGACCTTCCGGGACCTCTTCACGGCCCGCACCATCGCCGGGCTGGCCCGGCTGCTCACCGACGGCGGCCCCGCCGGGGACGCCCCGATCCTGCGGGGCACCGCCGTGAGCGGGCTGCCGGCCTCCTCCGGACAGGAGCGCCTGGTGTTCCTGGACCGTCTGGAGGGCGCCGGCGCCGCCTACACCGTCCCGGTGGCCTGGCGGCTGACCGGGCCGCTGGACCGCGGCCGGCTGGCCGCCGCGCTCGACGCGCTGGTGGACCGGCACGAGGCGCTGCGGACCAGGTTCGCGCTGGACGACGGCGTGGTGACGCAGGACATCCGCACCGGCTGGGAGGGCCTGGAGCTGCGGGAGGCCGGGTCCGCCGCGGAGGCCGCGCGGGCGCTGCGGGACGAGGCCCGGGTGCCCTTCGAGGTCGTCGGCGGCCCGCTCTTCCGGGCTGTGCTCTGGCGGGCCGGGCCGGACGGGCACCTGCTGCTGCTGGCGATGCACCACACCGTGTCGGACGGCTGGTCGGCCGGGCTGCTGGTCCGGGACCTGGAGGCCTGCCACGACGGTGCCGAGCCGCCGCGCCCCGCGGTGCGCTACGCGGACTTCGCGCGCTGGCAGCGCGAGCGGCTGGCCGGCGGGGGCGCGGCCGGGGAGCTCGCCCACTGGCGGGAGCGGCTGACCGGGCTGCCGGCCCTGGAGCTGCCGACCGACCGGCCCCGCCCCGCGGTGCGCGGCGGCGCCGGCGACTCGGTGGCGTTCACCGTCGCCCCCGGGCTGACGGCCCGTCTGGAGGAGCTGGGCCGGGAGCACGGCGCGACCCTGTTCATGACGCTGCTGGCCGCCTACCAGGTGCTGCTCGGGCGCTGGAGCGGGCAGCACGACTTCGGGGTCGGCACCCCGGTGGCGGGCCGCGGCCGGCCCGAGGTCCGGGACGTGGTGGGCTTCTTCCTCAACACCCTGGTCCTGCGGGCCGACCTGACCGGCGATCCGTCCTTCGCGGAGCTGCTGGGGCGGGTGCGGGACGACGCCCTCGGCGCCTACGAGCACCAGGAGGTGCCGTTCGGCCGGCTGGTGGAGGAGCTCCACCCGGAGCGGGAGCTCAACCGCTCGCCGCTGTTCCAGGCCCTGTTCAGCTTCAACGACTGGAACCTGGACACCCTGCGGCTCGGCGCGGCCACCGGCACGGCCGTGCCGGTCGACCGGGGCGCGGCCAAGCTGGACCTCACCCTGGAACTGGTGCACGGCCCCGGCGGTCTGACCGGCGCGCTCGACTTCACCACCGACATCCTGGACGCGGCCACGGCCGGCCGGATGGCCGAGGCGTACACCGCGATCCTGCGGGAGGCCGTCGCCGCGCCGTCCGCGCGGATCGGCGACCTGGTGCCGACGCCGCCCCAGGCGGTCGTCCCGGCGCCGGCCGCGGCGCCGCGCCCGCTGCTGGAGCGGTTCGCCGAGCGGGTGGCGACCGCCCCGGGCGCGACCGCGGTGATCAGCGGGGACGTCCGGCTGGACTACGCCGAGCTGGACCGGCGGGCCAACCGGCTGGCCCACCACCTGATCGCGCTCGGCGCCGGCCCGGAGACCCGGGTCGGGCTGCGGCTGCGCCGGGGGGCCGACAGCGTGGTCGCCGTCCTCGGGGTCTGGAAGGCCGGCGGCGCGTTCGTCGCGCTCGACCCGGACCTCCCGGAGGCGCGGACGGCGCTGATCGCCGAGGACGCGGGGATCCGGCTGGTGGTCGACGAGGCCCTGCTCGCCGATCCGGCGCTCCGGGAGCGTCCGGACACCGCCCCCGCCGGCGGCCCGGCGCCGGACGGGCTCGCGTACCTGGTCTACACCTCGGGCTCGACCGGCCGGCCGAAGGGCGTGCTGGCCGCGTTCGACAGCGTCACCGCGTACCTCGACACCGTGCTCGCCCACTACCGGCTGGGGCCCGAGGACGTCGTCCTGCAGCGGGCCTCGCCCTCCTTCGACGCCTTCCTGCGCGACTGCGTCGGGCCGCTCACCGTCGGCGCGACCGTGCTGATGGCCGGTCAGTCCGACCTGTCCGGTCTGGCGGAGGACGTCGCCGGTCCGCACGCGGTCGCGCCCACGGCGGTGCTGAGCATGGTGCCGTCCCTGCTGCACCAGCTGATCGACGGCGGCGACCTCACGCCGGCGAACCTGCCGGCGCTGCGGCTGCTGGTGCTCAGCGGCGAGCCCTGCACCCCGGAGCTGCTGGCGCGGCTGCACGGCGCGCTGCCGGAACTGCGCCGGGTGGTCAACCACTACGGCCCGACCGAGTGCACCCTGACGACCACCGTCGAGGACCTCGACCCGGCGGTTCCGGTGCGGTCGGTGTCCATCGGCCGGCCGATGCCGGGCACCACCGTGCAGGTGCTGGACGCCGCGCTGCGTCCGGTGCCGGCGGGCGTGTTCGGCGAGCTGTACATCGGCGGCTCCGGCCCGACCCGGGGCTACCGGGGCCGGCCCGGGCTCACCGCGGCGGCCTTCGTCCCCGACCCGTTCGGGGCACCGGGGGCCCGGATGTACCGCACCGGCGACCGCGGCCGCCGGCTGGCCGACGGCTCCCTGGAGTTCGCCGGGCGGCTGGACCGCCAGGTGAAGGTCCGCGGCGTCCGGATCGAGCCCGCCGAGGTGGAGGCGGCGCTGGCCGCGCACCCCGGGGTGGGCGCGGCGGCCATCGTCGACCGGCCCGACGGTCCGAACGGCCGGCGGCTCGTCGGCTACGCCCGGCGGGTGCCGGGCGTCCCGGTGACGGTCGCCGGACTGCGAGCCCACCTGGAGGCGGTGCTGCCGTACGCGATGGTCCCGGCCGCGCTGGTGGTCCTGGACGCCCTGCCGCTGCTCGGCAACGGCAAGGTGGACCGGGCCGCGCTGCCGGAGCCGGCCGCCGCCCGCGAGGGCGGCGGGGCCGCGCACGTCGCCCCGCGCACCGACACCGAGAAGGTCCTCGCCGAGGTGTGGGCCGAACTGCTCCACCGGCCGGACATCGGGGTCGAGGACGACTTCTTCGACCTCGGCGGCCACTCCCTGACCGCCATGCGGGTGATCTCCCGGATGCGGTCGCGACTCGACGCCACGGTCACGCTCCGCGCCTTCTTCGAGGCCCGGACCATCGCCGGGCTCGCCCGGAAACTGGAGGAGAACGCATGAACGACCTCTCCCCCGTCCAGCGGGAGCTGCTCCGCCGAAGGCTGGCGGGGCTGGCCGGACCCGGCCCGGACGCGGACGCGATGACCCCGGTCGCCGGCACCGGGGACCTCCCGGTGTCGTTCGGCCAGGAGCGGCTGGTCTTCCTGGACCGGCTGGAGGGCCCCGGCCCGGCCTACACCGTCCCGGTCGCCTGGCGGCTGACCGGGCCGCTGGACCGCGACCGGCTGGCCGCCGCCTTCGACCGGGTGGTGGCCCGTCACGAGCCGCTGCGCACCCGGTTCACGGTGACCGACGGGGCCGTGCGCCAGCACGTCGACCCCGGCTGGCCCGGCGTCGACTGGCGCGGCGACGTCCCGGCCGGGGAACTCGCCCGGGCCGTCCGGGAGGTGGCCGACGCCCCGTTCGACCTCGCGGCGGGACCGGTCCTGCGGGTCGCCGTCTGGCGGCTCGCCGACGGGCCGGACGGCGCGCCCGAGGAGCACGTGGTGCTGGTGGCGCTGCACCACATCGCCGCCGACGGCTGGTCGATGGGCGTCCTGGTGCGCGAGCTGGAGGCCTTCTACGCCGGCGGGACGCTGCCCGAACCGCCCGTCCGGTACGCGGACTTCGCCGCCTGGCAGCGGCGCACCCCCGCCGACTCCCGGAGCGGGCGGCCCGACCACTGGCGCACCCGGCTGGCGGGAGTGCCGCCACTGGAGCTGCCGACCGACAGCGCCCGGCCGGCCGGGCGCTCCACCGCGGGCGCGGTCGGCGAGTTCACGCTCGCGCCGGAGCTGGTGGCCGGCCTGGAGCGGCTCGGCCGCCGGCACGGCGCCACCCTGTTCATGACGCTGCTGGCCGGCTTCGAGGTGCTGCTGTCCCGCTGGAGCGGCCAGGGCGACTTCGCCGTCGGCACCCCGGTCGCCGGGCGCGGCCGCCCCGAGGTGGAGCAGCTGATCGGCTTCTTCGTCAACACCCTGGTGCTGCGGGCCGACCTCTCCGGGGACCCGTCCTTCGGCGAGGTGCTGGACCGGGTCCGCGAGGACGCGCTCGGCGCCTACGAGCACCAGGACGTCCCGTTCGAGCGGATCGTCGACGCGCTGGCCCCCGAGCGGGAGCTGCACCGCACCCCGCTGTTCCAGGCGATGTTCAGCCTGGACGAGGACGCCGACGACCGCCCGGTGCGGCTCGCCGGGCTGACCGGCGCCCGCTACGACCTGGACCTGGAGGCCGTCAAGTTCGACCTGGTGCTGCAGGCGGCCCGCCGCCCCGAGGGCGTCGTCGCCGCCTTCTTCCACCGGGCGGACCTGTGGAGCCCGCGGACCGTACGGCGCTGGGCCGAGCAGTACGCGCACCTGCTGGAGCAGGCGCTCGCCCACCCGGACACCCCGCTGTCGGCACTGGAGCTGCTGCCCGCCGACGAGCGGGACCGGCTCGCCGCCTGGGCGGCCCCGGAGCGCTCGTACGGCGGCGGGGACCGGCTCCACCGCCGCTTCGAGCGGCACGCGGCGCGCCACCCGGACGCCGTCGCGGTGGTCGCCGGGGGCGAGCGGCTCGACTACGGGACGCTGAACCGGCGGGCCAACCGGCTCGCGCACCGGCTGCGCGCCGCCGGGGTCGGCCCCGAGACGGTGGTCGGGCTCTGCGTGGCGCGCGACGCGGACCTCGCGGTCGGGATCCTCGGCATCCTCAAGGCAGGCGGCGCCTACCTGCCGCTGGACCCGGAGCACCCGCGCGAACGCCTGGCGTTCGTGGCGGCGGACGCGGGCGTCGAGCTCGCGGTGGTCTCTCCGGGGCTCGGCGACCGGGTCCCGGAGAGCGTCGGCACCCATGTGCGGCTGGACGAGCAGGGGTTGGGGACCGGCCCGGAGCACGACCCGGAACCGCTCGGCGACGCCGACTCGCTGGCGTACATCATCCACACCTCCGGCTCCACCGGCCGCCCCAAGGGCGTCTGCGTGCCGCACCGGCAGGTGGTCCGGCTGATGGACGCCTGCGAGGAGGCGCTGGAGCTCGCCCCCGGCGGGGTGTGGAGCCTGTTCCACTCGTACGCCTTCGACTTCTCGGTCTGGGAGCTGTGGGGCGCGCTGACCCGGGGCGGCAGCGTCGTGCTGGTCGACCGGGACACCGCCCGGGACCCGGGGCGGTTCGCCGCGCTGCTCGACGCCGAGCGGGTCTCGGTGCTCAGCCAGACCCCCGGCGCGTTCCGCAACCTGCGCGCCGCCCTCGCCGGGCGGCCGCTCGCGGGGCTGGGCGTGCGGACCGTGGTGCTCGGCGGCGAGAAGCTGGACCTGCCCGAGCTGGACGGCTGGCTGGACGGCCCGGGCGCCGGGGTCCGGCTGGTCAACATGTACGGCATCACCGAGACCACGGTGCACGTCACCCACCACACCGTCACCGCCGCGGACCTCGCGGGCGCGGCGCTGTCGCCGATCGGCCGGGCGCTGGGCGACCTGAGCCTCCACGTCCTCGACCGGCACCTGCGGCCGGTGCCGGCCGGCGTGGTCGGCGAGCTGTACGTGGGCGGCGCCGGCCCGGCCCGCGGCTACCTCGGCCGGCCGGGGCTGACCGCCGAGCGCTTCGTCCCCGACCCGTTCGGCACCGTGCCGGGGGCCCGGCTCTACCGCACCGGCGACCGGGCCCGCCGGCTGCCCGACGGGAACCTGGAGTACCGGGGCCGGGCCGACGACCAGGTGAAGATCCGCGGCCACCGGATCGAGCTCGGCGAGGTGGAGGCCGCGCTGCTGGGCCACCCGGCCGTCGAGCAGGCGGCCGTGGTCGCCCGCGGATCGCGCAGCGGCGAGTACCGGCTGCACGCCTACCTGGTGGCCGCCGGCGCCCTGGACCGCGACGAGCTGCGCGGCCGGCTGCTCGACCGGCTGCCCGAGCCGATGGTGCCCGCCACGTTCACGGTGCTCGCGGCGATGCCGCTGACCGCGAACGGCAAGATCGACCGCCGGGCGCTGCCGGCGGCCGAGGGCGCCGGCCTGGACAGCGTCCGCCGGCACGTCGAGCCGGCCACCCCGACCGAGCGGGCGCTCGCCGGGGTCTGGAGCACCGCCCTCGGGGTGGAGCGGGTCGGCGCCACCGACCGCTTCTTCGACCTCGGCGGGGACTCCATCCTGGCGCTGCGCGTGGTGGGCCTGGCGGAGCAGCGCGGGCTGACGGTGGCGCTGCGCGACGTCTTCGCGCACCAGGAGCTGGGCGAGCTGGCCCGCGCCGTGGACGAGGCCGCGCGGGCGGCCGGGACGGACACCGCCGCCGGGGGGCGGCCGGAGCCGGCCCGGCCGCTGGAGCCCTTCGCCCTGCTGTCGGCGGCGGACCGCGAGCGGCTGCCCGCCGGCCTCGCGGACGCCTACCCGCTGACCCGGATGCAGCAGGGCATGCTCTACGAACTGCTCGCCGACGCGGGCAAGGGCGCCTACCACAACGTGACCAGCTTCCGGATCCAGGAGCCGGCCGGTTTCGACGCCGCGGCGATGCGCGACGCCGCCCGGGCGGTGGCCGACCGGTACGAGATCCTGCGGACCGGCTTCGACTGGAGCGGCTACGACGAACCGCTGCAGCTGGTCCACCCCACGGCCGACCTGCCGGTCGGGGTGGACGACCTGCGGGACCTGGCGGAGGAGCCCGCGGCCGAGCGGGTCCGCGAGTACCTGCGCGCCGAGGCGGGCCACTGGTTCGAGCTGGCGGTGCCGCCGCTGATCCGGCTGCACGTGCACGTGCTCAACGAGGCCGAGTACCGGCTCACCATCACCGACTGCCACGCCGTCCTGGACGGCTGGAGCCTCACCTCGCTGATCTCCGAGCTGGTCGAGCGCCACCGCCGGGCCCGCACCGGCGCCGCCGCGGCCGGCGCACCGGACCCGGACGCCCCGGACGCGCCGGACGCGCCGGCGGTGCCCGCCTTCGCCGAGTACGTGGCGCTGGAGCGCGCCGCCGTCGCCGACCCGGCCGCCCGGGCGTTCTGGGACGCCCTGGTGGAGTCCTTCCCGCCGGTGCGCCTGCCGCGCGCCGCCGGCGGCGACCTCGCCGACAAGTCGACCCACGAGGCGCTGCGCTCCTACGGACACCTGCGGGCCGGCCTGGACGCGCTCGCCGCCCGGGCCGGGGTGCCGCGCCGGACGGTGCTGTTCACCGCCCACTACCACCTGATGCGCCGGCTCGCCGACGGCGAGGCCTACTCGACCGGGATGGCCACCAACGGCCGCCCCGAGCGGGCCGGGGCCGACGGGATGCGCGGGGTGTTCCTCAACATGGTGCCGTTCGGCACGCGCTCGGCCGCGACCAGCTGGCTCGGCCTGCTGCGGGACGTCTTCGCCGCCGAGCAGGAGGTGATCCCGCACCGCCGCTTCCCGCTGGCCGAGCTGCAGACCGGCCGGTGGGCCGGCGAGGTGCTGGTCGACACCGCCTTCAACTACGTGCACTTCCACGGCCTGGACAGCGAGCACAAGGAGGACATCGAGGAGATCGCCCGCACCAACTTCGGGCTGATGGTCACCACCGGCCCGGCGGGCGTCTCCTTCGAGGCCGACGCGGGCCGGATGTCGCGGGGCGAGGTGGAGCTGCTCGCCGACGCCTACTGCGCGCTGCTCGAAGCGATGGTCGCCGACCCGGAGGCGGTCCCCGGCCTGCCCGCCGGGGCACCGGGCGCCCTCCCGCGGCGCGGGGCCGCCGCGGCCCGGGACGACCGCAGCGTGATCGCGGTCTTCGAGGAGCGGGCCGCCGCGCACCCCGACCGGGCGGCGCTCGCCACCGCCGACGGCGGCACCGTCACCTACGCCGCGCTGAGCGCCTGGTCCGACCGCGTGGCCCGGCGGCTGCTCCGGCACGGCGCCGGGCCCGGCCGGGTCGTCGGGCTGTGTGCGGAGCGCTCCGCCGAGCTGGTGGCCGGCCTGCTCGGCGTCCTCAAGTCCGGCGCCGCGTACCTGCCGCTCGACCCCACCGACCCGGGCCGCCGCCTGGAGCGGATGATCGAGGAGACCGGCGCGGACGTGGTGCTCGTCCAGCCCGCCCGCGCCTCGGCGGTCCCCGCCCGGGTGGGCACCGTCCTGAGCCTCGCCGAGGACGCCCCCGGCGGAGACGCGGCCCACCCGGCCCCGGCCGGGGCCGGCCGCCTCGCGCCGCCCGACGCCGACGGCACGGCCTGCGTCCTCTACACCTCCGGCTCCACCGGCCGTCCCAAGGGCATCGCCCTGCCGCACCGCGCGCTCGTCGACTCCGTGCTCGACCAGACCTTCGCGCACCTCGACGAGCGGCAGACCGTGCTGCACGTGAGCAGCTTCAACTGGGACGCGGCGATCTTCGAGATCCTCGGGCCGCTGCTCGCCGGCGGCACCTGCGCGCTCCACCCGGCCGGGCCGATCACGCCCGCCGGCATCGGCGCCTCGCTGCGCCGCCACGGCGTCACCACCGCGTTCCTCACCACCACCCTGTTCAACCTGGTCGTCGAACAGGACCCGGACGCGCTGGCCGGCCTGGAGCAGCTGATCATCGGCGGCGAGGCCGCCTCCCCCTCGCACCTGCGCGAACTGCGCACCCGCCTGCCCGCCCTGCGCCTGGTCAACGGGTACGGCCCGGTGGAGTGCTGCTTCCTCGTCACCCGCTACGAGGTGGACACCCTCGCGCCCGACGCGGTCGCCGTCCCGATCGGCCGGCCGCTGGCCCGCACCGACGTGCTGGTCCTCGACGGGGCGCTGCGCCCCGTCCCGGCCGGGGTGACCGGGGAGATCTTCGTGGGCGGCGACTGCCTGGCCCTCGGCTACGTCGGCCAGCCCGGGCTGACGGCGGAGCGCTTCGTCCCCGACCCGGCCGCCCCGGGCCGCCGGCTCTACCGCACCGGCGACCGCGGCCGGCTGCGGGCCGACGGCGAGCTGGAGTTCGCCGGGCGCCTCGACGGCCAGGTGAAGATCCGGGGCCGCCGGATCGAGCCGGGCGAGATCGAGGCCGTGCTCACCTCGCACCCCGGCGTGGCGGCCGCCGCCGCGCTCGCCCGCACCGACGGGCCGGGCGACGCCGTCCTGGTGGCGTACCTGGTCCCGGCGGCCGGCGCCGCCCTGCCCAGCACCGCCGAACTGCGCCGCTGGCTGCGCGACCGGCTCCCGGCCTACCTGGTCCCCGCCTCGCTGGTGCCGCTGGCCGCGCTGCCGGTGACCGCCAACGGCAAGCTCGACCGCGCGGCCCTGCCCGCGCCGACCGGGCCCGCCGAGCCGGAGCACCCGTACGTGGGGCCGCGCACCGAGGCCGAGACCACGCTCGCCAAGCTCTGGGCCGAGATCCTGCGGCTCGACCGGGTCGGCGTGCACGACGACTTCTTCGACCTCGGCGGGACCTCGCTGGCCATCGTGCGGGTCGCCGCCCGGGCCTGCGACCTCGGCCTGCCGGTCGGGGTGGCCGACCTGCTGGAGAACCCCACGGTGGCCTCGCTGGCCGCCGCCGTCACCGCCCGGGCCGGAGACGGCCGGGAGGGCGCGCCCCGGCGGGCGGGCGAGGTGCTGGTCGTGCTCCGGGAGGGCGAGGGCGATCCGCTGTACTGCGTGCACCCGAGCGGCGGCAGCGTCGCCTGGTACCTCCCGCTGGCCCGGGCCCTGCCGCCCGGCCGGCCGGTGATCGCCCTCCAGGCCCGGGGCCTGGACGGCGGCACCGACGCCGACTCGATGGTGGCCCTGGCCGAGGACTACGTCCGGCAGCTGCGGGCGGACCGGCCGCGGGGCCCCTACGTGCTGCTCGGCTGGTCGATGGGCGGCAACATCGCCCAGGAGATGGCCATCCAGCTCACCGCGGCCGGCGAGCGGGTCGAACTCGTCGTCGTGGAACCCGCCGTGCCGGACGACGAGGGCATGTTCGCCGTCACCGAGGCGCTCGACCAGCTGGACCGCGCGGTCGCCATGCGCGAGACGGTCCGCGAACTCACCCCCGGCACCCCGGCCCGGCTCAGCCGGGAACGCGAGCTGATCGCGACCCTGCTCTCGGCCGGCGTCAACGCGACCGAGGCCCACCTGGGCTCCGACTGGCCGGTGGGGATGTGGACGGCCCTGCTGCGGGCCTCGGCCGGCTACCGGCCCGTGCCCTACCCCGGCCCGGTGCACCTGCTGGTCAGCGCCGAGGCCGTGAACGCCGCGCCGGAACGCAGGTCCGTCGCCTCGGGCGACAGCTACCCCGCCTACGAGCGGCGCCTCCGGGAGCTGTTCCCCGGCGAGCTGACCGTCCACCACCTGCCCGGCACCCACCGGAGCATGGTCGCCGACCCGGAGGTGGCCGCCGTCGCCGCCATCGCCGCCGACCTGATGGAGCGCACCGCATGACCGCCACCGACCGCGCCCTGGACCCCTACCTGCTCGACGACGGCTTCGTCGCCGACCCGTTCCCGCCGCTCGCCCGGCTGCGCGAGGCCGCGCCCGTGCACTGGAGCCCGGCCAACCGGGCCTGGCTGGTGACCGGCTACGACGAGGTGGCCGCCTGCTTCTCGGAGCCCGCGGTGTCCGCCGACCGGATCACCCCGGTGCTGGCCCGCACGCCCCTGCACCTGCTCGGCCCCGAGGCCGCCCGGGCCTTCGAGATCATGGCCGGCTGGATGGTCTTCGTCGACCCGCCCGAGCACCGCCGGCTGCGCAGCGTCTTCCGGGGCGCCTTCGGCCCCGGGCAGATCCGGCGCAACCGCCCGATGGTGCAGGAGGCGGTGGCCCGGCTGACCGCCCGGGCCGCGGCCGGCGGCCCGGTCACCGACCTGGTGGCCGACTTCGCCCGCCCGCTGCCCGCCACCGTCGCCGCGGCCTGGATGGGCGTTCCGGCCCGGGACGCCGAGGACTTCCAGCGCTGGGCGATCCTGGTGGGCGACCTCGCCCTCGGCTCGGTGCAGTCGCCGGAGGAGACCGAGGCCTCCCACCGGGCCCTGCTCGACCTCTTCGGCTACCTGCGCGGGCTGGTCCGCGAACGCCGCGCGGAGCCGGGCGCCGACCTGATCAGCGCCGCGCTGGCCGGCGGCCTGGTGGGCGAGGAGGTCGGCGAGGACGAGTTCGTCGCCATGCTCACCCACATCGCCTTCGCCGGCGGCGAGACCACCAGCAACCTGATCGCGGTCGGCGTGTGGAACCTGCTGCACCGGCCCGACCAGCTGGAACTGCTGCGCGGCGACCCCGAGTCGGCGCGCGGCGCCGTGGAGGAGCTGCTGCGCTTCGACGGGCCCTCCAAGCTGTCGGTCCGCCGGGTGGCGGCCGACTTCGAGCTCGGCGGGCGGACCCTGCGCGCCGGGGACCCGCTCTACCTGGTCACCGCGGCCGCCAACCGGGACCCGGCCAGGTTCGAGCGCCCCGACGAGCTGGACCTGCGCCGCTCCCCCAACCCGCACCTCGGGTTCGGCCACGGCGAGCACTTCTGCCTGGGCGCGCCGCTGGCCCGCCTGGTCGCCGGGGCGGCGCTCACCGACCTGCTGGCGGCCTCGCCGCGGCTGGCCCTGGCCGGCCACGGGGCCGACTGGCAGCCCTCCCTGCTCAACCGCAGCCTGCGGGCGCTGCCGGTCCGGCTGTGACCCGCCCGGCCGCCGGGCGCCCGCGTCCCGGGCGGCCGGCCCCGATCCGCACCGGACCCGTCCGCACCGGACCCGTCCGATTCCCGTCCGTCCGAATCCCGTCCGACCGGACCGAACCCGTCCGGCCGGCACACGAAGAAGGGACCACCGAGATGTCCGACACCGAGGACACCACCGTCTACCGGGTCGTGGTGAACCACGAGGAGCAGTACTCCATCTGGGCCACCGGCCGCGAGCTGCCGGCCGGCTGGACCGCCACCGGCTTCGAGGGCGTCAAGAGCGCCTGCCTGGCCCACATCGACGAGGTGTGGACCGACATGCGCCCGCTGAGCCTGCGCCTGCGGATGGCCGAGGCCGAACGGGCCTGACGCCCCCGCCCCGGGGCCGCCGCACGCCCGCGGCGGCCCCGGGCCCGCACACCCAGACGCCCGGCCCCGAGCCCGGGGCCCCGGGCACCCACGAGAAACCAGGACAGAGCGTGAGGTGGTGGTGATGAAGGTCTACTCCCACGAGCGGCTGGAACGGCTGGCCGGCGAGCGGGGCATGCCCGCGGAGTATCTGCACGAACTGCGGGTGGTCTCCTCGGTCCTGCCGTTCAAGGTCAACCAGTACGTCGTGGACGAGCTGGTGGACTGGTCCGCCGTCCCCGACGACCCGATCTTCCGGCTCACCTTCCCGCACCGGGACATGCTGCCGCCGGACATCTTCGAGACCCTGTCGGCGCTCCATCTGGCCGCCGCCTCCCCCGCCGTGATCCGCAAGGCCGCCCGGGCGGCCCACGCCCTGCTCAACCCCAACCCGGGCGCCCAGGTGGACGCGAACGTCCCGGTCCACGAGGGCCTGCCCCTCTCCGGCGTCCAGCACAAGTACGCCGAGACGGTCCTGGTCTTCCCCTCGCAGGGGCAGACCTGCCACTCCTACTGCGGGTACTGCTTCCGCTGGTCCCAGTTCGTCGGCAACGCCGACATCCGGCAGGCCTCCTCCGACGTCTCCCGGGTGGTCTCCTACCTGGCCGCCAGCCCCACGGTCACCGACGTCCTGTTCACCGGCGGCGACCCCATGATCATGAGCGCCACCGTGCTGGAGCGCTGGGTGGCCCCGATGCTCACCCCGGAGCTGGAGCGGATACGGACGATCCGGTTCGGCACCAAGGCGCTGTCCTACTGGCCCGCCCGCTTCCTCACCGACCACGACGCCGACGACGTGCTGCGGCTCTTCGAGCGGATCGTGGCGAGCGGGCGGCACGTGGCGGTGATGGCGCACTTCTCCCACGTCCGCGAGCTGGAGCACCCCGCGGTCGCGGAGGCGATCCGGCGGATCCGGGCCACCGGCGCGGTGATCCGGGCCCAGGCCCCGGTCATCGCGCACGTCAACGACCGGGCCGAGGACTGGTCGGCGATGTGGCAGCGGCTCGTCGAACTCGGCGTGGTGCCCTACTACATGTTCGTCGAGCGCGACACCGGCGCCCGCAACTACTTCGGTGTCCCGCTGACCCGGGCGCTGCGGATCTACTCGGACTCCGTCCGGACCGTCTCCGGTCTGGCCCGCACCGCCCGGGGGCCGGTGATGTCCGCCGCGCCCGGCAAGGTGCTCGTCGACGCCGTCACGGAGATCGCCGGCACCGAGGTGTTCTCCCTCCGGATGCTCCAGGCCCGGGACCCGGCCCAGGTGGGCCGCCAGTTCTTCGCCCACCACGACCCGGCCGCCGAGTGGTTCGACGACCTGCGCCCCGCCCTCGGCTCCTGGTGGCCCCGGTGACCCCGGCCGCCCCGCAGGCCCCGGACGCCGCGGTCCGGCCCTGCGCCGCCCTCCTCTCGGGTCCGGGATCCGCCCGCCGGCCCCGACGCGCTCCGAAAGCGAGGCAGTAGTGCGGCCCACCACCGAGGACGCCGTCCCCGCCACCGGGACCGAGCCGTCCCCGAACCTCTGGCGCAACCGCGCGTTCAACCTGCTCTGGACCAGCCAGTGCCTCTCCGACCTCGGCAGCGCGATGGCCAATCTGGCGCTGCCGCTGCTGGTGCTCCAGATGACCGGGTCGCCGACCCGGGCCGGTCTGGTCGGCACCACCGGCCTGCTGGCCGGCATGGTCTGCCGGCTGCCGGCCGGCATCGTGGCCGACCGCTTCGACCGGCGCCGGCTGATGGTGGTCTGCGACGCCCTGCGGATCGTCGCCTTCGCCGTGCTCGGGGTCGCCGTGCTCGCCGACGCCGCCTCGCTGGCGATGGTGCTGGTGCTGGTGGTCGTCAACGCCGCCGCCAACGCCGTGTTCAGCACCGCCGAGCACGCGGCGGTGCGCAACCTGGTCCGCCCCGGGCAGCTCTCCGACGCGGTCGCCCGCAACGAGGCGCGCTCGTACGGGACGCAGCTGGCCGGCCCGCAGCTGGGCGGGCTGCTGTTCGGGCTGGGCAGGTCGCTGCCCTTCCTCGGCAACGCGCTGAGCTACCTGCTCTCGCTGGCCGCCCTGCTGGCGATCCGCGAGCCGATGCAGGAGCCCAGGGACAAGGCGGTCGCCGGCCCCTCCGGGCGGGCGGCCGGCGCCGAGGGCGTCCGGTTCGTCCTGGGCAACCCCTTCCTGCGCGCCCTGCTGCTGATCGCGGCTCCGCTCAACATGGCGTTCACCGGCATGCTGTTCGCCATCATCGTCTCGCTCCAGCGCTCCGGGACCTCGTCCTACCTGGTCGGGCTGGCGAGCACGATCTTCGCGGTCGGCGGTCTGCTGGGCGCCCTCGCCGCCCCCTCCCTCCAGCGCCGGCTGCGGCTGCCGACCCTGATCCTGGTGCTCAGCTGGGCCACCGCCGTCCTGATGGCCGGCAGCGCGCTGCTCTCCACCAGTGTGCTCGCCGCCGTGCCACTGGCCGCCGCCGTCTTCCTCGGCCCCACCGCCAACGCGGCGCTGTTCGGGTACCAGGCGGCCATCACCCCGGACCACCTCCAGGGCCGGGTCTTCAGCGTCATCATCCTGGCCGCCACCTCGGCGGCGGCCCTGGCACCCGTCCTCGCGGGCCTGCTGCTGGACCGCGTGTCCAGCACGGCGGCGCTGATGGTCTTCGCGCTGATCGTCGGCATCGCCGCCGTCACCGCCACCTTCAGCAGCGGCATCAGGTCGATGTCCACCGGGACGTGACGGCCCGGCGGGCCCGAGCGGGAGACACGGGCGACGCGGGCGGGCCGCGCGGGCGGCAGACTGGTGCCGTGAACCGTGCCGACGAGGACGGGCGGCCGCTCCCGGCGGAGCTGCGCGGCTACCTGGCGGAGCTCGTGCGCCGGGTGCTCGCCGTGTGCGGCGCCGACCGGGTGGTGAGCGTGCTGGCGGCCGGCTCGGTGGCGCTCGGGGACTACCGGCACGGGCGCAGCGACGTGGACGTGGTGGTCGTCCTCGCGCCGGGGCCGCCCGCCGGGCTGCCGCGGGACCTGGCCCGCGAGCTCGCCCACCCGCGGCTGCCGTGTCCGGCCGCCGGGCTGGAGCTGGTGGTGTACGACGCGGAGTCCGCCGGCCGCCCCTCGGGTGCGGCCGGCCACCTGCTGAACCTCAACACCGGGGCGCGGCTGCCGGAACGGGCCGACCTGGACGGCACCGGGCCGCCGGCCTTCTGGTTCGTCCTCGACCGCTCGATCGTCCACCGGGCCGGGATCGCGCTGTGGGGCGCGCCGGCCCGGCGGGCCGTCGCGGAGCCGGCCCCAGCCGACCTGCGGGCCGCGCTGCGCGCCTCCGTGCGCGAGCACGCCGAGGGCGGGGGGCACGCGGCGGACGACCGGGTGCTGAACGGCTGCCGGGCGGTGCTGTTCGCCCGCACCGGACGCTGGTGCTCCAAGCGGTCGGCGGGTCGGCTGCTCGCCGCCGCCGAGCCGGGGTTCCGGCCGCTGCTGGAGGCGGCGCTGCGCGGTTCCGAGCGGCCGCGAACGGCCGGGGCCGGACCGCCCCCGGCCGAGGTGCGGGCCTTCCTGGCGTGGGCGGGCGAGGAGCTCGGGAGGAACTGACGCCCGCTCACGCACGGTCCGCGGCGGCGGAGTCCGGGGATCCGCGACCGGGCCCGACCGGAGGAGCTACCGTCGGTGTCATGGTCCGCCGCAACCGCCCCCCGTCGCTGCCGCCGCGGTACGAGCCGCTGCCCGAACTCCCGGAGAACCGCGCCCTGCTGGCCGTTCTCCGGCTGCAGGCGACGCCGCCGTCCGGTCCCGGCGACTTCACCATCGGCGCCTGGCAGCTGCACGCCCATCCGGATCTCCAGGAGCGGATGGAGGCCCTGAGGCCGCGCCACCCCGTGTCGTGCGCCTACGGGATGCCGGTGCTCGCGTTCGAGGGGGTGGCCGCGGTCGTCGCCTGGGGGCAACGGCTGCTGGTGCGGCTGCCGGTGCTTCCGGAGGGCGTCGAGACGTCCGCTCCGGCGCCGCCGCTGACCGGCGGCGGCGGGTGGCACCCGGTGGACGCGTGGCCGCAGCGGACGGGCCACGCCGAGGGCACCGCCCGGCTCACCGCGCTGGTGGACGGGGCCCTGCTGCACGCCCGGGACCTGGGCCGCGGCCGCCGTCGCCGGAACTGAGCGGGGCGGGTGCCGGCGTGCGGCACCCGCCCCGTCGGTCGGCCCGCGGCCGTGACCGGGTTACGGGCAGAGCCGGCCCGGGCGGCACTCGGGGTCGGTCGGGTCGTTTCCGCCGGGGCGGTAGTTGGACCACCACAGCGGGGTGTTGCCGTAGTAGACGACCAGGTTGCCGCCGTTCTGGATGGCCAGGTAGGCGCCGGGGTGACGGCCGGTGCGGCTCTCCCAGAGCGGGCGCCAGGCCGCGTCGTAGGCGGTGAGGTTGCCGTCGTTCTGGACGTAGAAGTAGGTGCCGACCCCGTAGGTGCCGACGGCGGTCCAGATCGCGACGTTGTTCTTGTAGAGGACGACGTGCCCGTCGTACTGCTGGTGCAGGACGGTGCTGCCGTCCGGTGAGGACCAGCTCTGGCCGCGGGTCAGCCCGGCGGTGGCCCGGACGACCGTCTGGTCGGTGTCCGAGGCGGGGGCGACGGCGGCCCCGGCGGCCGTGGCCGCGGCCACGGCGGCGGGCACCGTGGTGGTGGGACTCGCGGCCGGGGCGCCGTCGGCGGCGAAGGCGGGGCCGCCGAGGAGGCCTGCGGCCATGAGCGCGGCGCTCAGGGCGACGCCGGCACGGGGAGCGAGAGAACGCGGGTTTCGCATGACGGACACTCTCCTGAAGTCGCTTCTGCGGGGGCACGGCGCGGCCTGCTCCGGGGTGCCGGGGCCGCGTCGGCCGCTCAAGTCTCGGCAGGCGCGGAACCGCCGGGCAAAGCCCTTCGACCTCCCTCGAATCCGGGCGGGCCGGGATCCGGGGGAGGTCGTCGGAGCGGCTCCCGGGGGCGCTCCGGGCGTCTTCCGGCAGCCGTGGCGGCCCGTCGCGGCGCGGCCCGCCTCCGGAGCGGCCCGTCCCGGTACGGCTCAGGCTTCGAGGCCGCGGCGCAGCGTGGTGCGGGCCCGGGCGACCCGGGAGCGGACGGTGCCGACGGGGCAGCCGCTGAGGTGGGCGGCGTCGGCGTAGGGCAGGCCGACCAGTTGGGTGAGGACGAAGGCGGTGCGGCGCTCCTCGGGCAGGCCGTCCAGGAGGTGGCGCAGGGCGACGCCGTCGTCGAAGCCGGGCAGGCCGGCGGGCTGGGCGCGTTCGGCGGCCTGTTCCCAGGCGGTGCCCGCCGACACCCGGGGCCGGGTGGTGCTGCGGCGGTAGTGGTCGACGACGGCGCGCCGGGCGATGGCGAGCAGCCAGTTCCGGGCCGAGGCGCGGCCCTGGTAGCGGCCGAGGGCTCCCAGGGCGCGCAGGAAGGTCTCCTGGGTGAGGTCGTCGGCGGCCTGCGGGTCGTGGGTCAGGTGGGCGACGAACCGCCAGACGTCCCGGTGCAGGGCGCGGACGAGGTGGTCGGCGGCGTCGGCGTCGCCGTCCCGGGCGGCGAGGGCCAGACCCGTGGTGTGGGCGTCGTTGCGGGTCGGCGACGGGCTGGTCACGGGTTCCCCTTCCGGCGGGGTGGCGGGGCGGCCGCGGGCGGGGACCGCGGCGGCGGGTCGGGGCGGCGTTCGGGGTGACCGGGCGGCGGGCCGGGCGGGCGGGTCAGCAGGGCGACCTGCTCGGGGTGCTGGGGGGCGGACCAGAGGGTGCCGTAGAGGGCCAGCGCCCGGTACAGGGCGTGCAGTGCCGCGATGACCCGGTAGCGCCAGGGCAGGGCGCCGCGCGGGACGTGGGTCATCGCGGCGGTCCGAAGGTGCGGCCCAGGGTGTCGGCGGCGATGCCGCTGCGGTCGAGGTAGGGGGTGATGCCGCCGAGGTGGAAGGGCCAGTCGCCGCCGGACAGCAGGGCGAGGTCGGCGTCGGCCGGGCCGGCCAGCACGCCGTCGGCGAGCAGGGTGTCGATGGTGCGGGCCAGGGCGCCCAGCGCCAGCTCCAGGGCGCGGGGGTCGGTCCCGGACGGGCCCCCCGCGGGGCTCCCGGCCGGTCCCTCCGCGGGGCCGGGGGCTCCGGGGTGGGCCGCGAACGGGGAGCGGGGCAGGGCGAGCGGGGCCAGGACGGCGTCCAGGTCCTCGGCGCGGGCGTGCGTCCGCAGGGCTTCGCGGAAGGCGCGGCGCAGGTGTTCGCCGACCGTGCCGGGGTGGTCTCCGACGGGCAGGCAGGGCAGGTCCAGCCGGGTGGCGAGGGCGGCGGCGGTGGCCGCCGCGGCCGGGTCGGTGGCGGGGGTGCGGGAGAGTTCGGCGCCGGCGGCGGGCCCGGCGGGGCCCGGAGTGGGGCGCAGGCCCACCGCGCGGCCGGGGTCGGCGAGCGCGGCGGCGGTGGCGGCGACGGTGCGGGCGGTGGTGACCAGGACGGGGGCGCCGGCGGCGAGGGCTGCCTCGGCGCGGCGCAGCAGCCGTCCGGTGGCGGGGCCGTCGGCGGGCAGCGCGTCGATGAGCAGGTCGGTGCCGGCGAGCGCCCCGGGGGTGGCGGCGGCGGTGACGAGGCCGGCGCGGCGGCGGGCGCTGTCGGGGGTGAGGCGGCCGGCGGCCACGGCCCCGTCCAGGTGCCGGTGGAGGGCGGCGACGGCGGCGGCGCGGTTCTCCGGGTCGGGGTGGTGGACGGTCAGCGGCAGCGCGAGCCGCTCCACCAGGAGGGCGGCCAGCGTCAGGCCCGCCGCGCCGTCGCCGAGCAGGGCCGGGCGTCGCACGGTGCGGGCGGGGGCGGGGTCGGGGCGCCGGGGGTGGGTGGCGGCGCGGGTGCGGGTGAGCCCGAGGGCGTAGAGGCTGTCGCGGAACTCGGGGCCGGTGAAGAGGTCGGTGGCGGCCCGTTCGGCGGCGGTGCGGAGCTCCCCGGGGGTGGCGGTGCGGGCCTGCCTCAGCAGTCCGAGGGCGTGCCGGGCGGCGGGCAGGGCGTCGTGGGTGCGGGCGGTGACGAGGCCGGCGGCGCGGGCGAGGGCGGCGTCCCACTGGTCGTCGTGGTCCTGGGGCGCGGGCCTGGTGACCTTGTGGCGTCCGGTGAGGACGTCGGCGGCCCAGGCCAGTGAGCGGTCCAGGAAGCGGGAGGGTTCGAGGAGGGTGTCGGCGAGGCCGAACGCGTGGGCCTGGGGGCCGGTGAGCATCCGCCGGTGGTCCAGGGGGTGGTCCAGGAGGAGGGTGACGGTCCGGTCGGGGCCGAGCAGGCGCAGGGCCTCGGGGAGGCCGCCCCAGGCGGGGACCAGGCCGAGCGAGACCTCGGGAAGGGCGAGCGCGGGGGCGCCGCGCGACACGGTGCGGTAGGTGCAGTGCAGGGCGAGTTCGAGGCCGCCGCCGATGGCGACGCCGTTGAGGAACGCGAAGGTGGGGACGGGAAGTTCGGCGAGGCGCCGGAAGACCTGGTGCCCCCGGCGCAGGGTGGCGGCGGCCTCGGCGCGGTCGGTGACGCCGGCGGCGAGGGCGAGGTCGGCGCCGGTGCTGAAGACGAAGGCGGTGCCGGTGAGGGCGACGGCGGTGATCGCCCCCTCACCGGCGCGGGCGGCGAGGGTGTCGAGGGCGGCGTCCAGCAGGTCCAGGCCGTGGGGGCCGAAGGTGGCGGGGCGGGCGTGCGGGCCGATCGGCGGCAGACCGTTGTCCAGGGTGACGAGCGCGAGGGTGTCGGCGCCGCCGGGCAGCCGGGCCTCGCTCAGCCGGGGGGTGGTGACGGTCTCGTACGGGGCCTGCGGGGTGGTCATGTGCGCTCCTGGACGGCGGGGTCGGTGAGGAACTCGCGGACGGCGGCGAGGAGTTCGGCGGGCCGTTCGACGGGCGGGGTGTGGCCGGTGGCGGGCAGGACGGTGAGGCGGGCGCGGGGCATCAGCGCGGTGGTGGCGCGGACCACGGGCAGGCGGATGGGCACGTCGTCGGCGCCGTGGACGACCAGCACGGGTACGTCGAGGCCCGGCAGTTGCCCGGTGATGTCGCCCCGGCGGTAGACCGCGTGACAGGCGTGCTCGATGCGCTCGCCGGTGAGGGTGGTGAAGTGGTCGACCCAGTGGCGGGCGGCGGGGGTGGTGAGGAAGGAGCGGCGGAAGTTCAGCCGGGCGACCATGGCGGCGAGGTCCGGGGTCATTCCGTCGGCCTTGACGGCCTCGACCATGGCCTCGAAGGGGGCGCGGGTGCTGTCGGGTTCGGGGTCCGGCCGGGTGTCGATCTGGACGAGTCCGGCGACCAGGCCGGGGTGGCGCAGGGCCATCCGCCAGGTCTTCATGCCGCCCATGGAGTGGCCGGCCCAGACCGCGGGCCGCTCGCCCATGACGGCGCGGTAGGCGTCGGCGAGACGGTCGACCTCCTCCTCCAGGGTGTGGGGGGCGGTGCGGGCGGGGGCCAGGCCGTGGCCGGGGGCGTCGAAGGCGAGGGTGGTGCGGCCGGGCAGGCCGGCGGCGAGCGGCTGCCAGACCCGGCTGTCGGTCAGCAGGCCGTGCAGCAGCACGAGGGGGGCGCCGTCGCCGCGGCGGTGCAGACCGAAGGTCCAGCCGCCGGCGTCCACGGTCGTCCCCGGGGCGGGCGCTTCGGGCCCGGCGGCGGCGAGGGCGGGCGCGTCAGGGGCGGGCACGTCTGGGGTGGGCTCAGCCACAGCCTCCGGCATGGTCGAGGTCACCTCCGTCCGGCAGGGCGTCGGCACCGGCGTCGGCCCCGGCGTCGGCACCGGCGTCGGGGACGTCGCCCCCGGCCGCCAGGAAGGCCTCCAGGCGGTCCAGCCCCCAGTACCTGTCGTGGCCGCGGACGAAGTACGGCACCCCGAAGACGCCCTCCTCGACCGCGCGGCGCAGCGCGGCGGCACCCTCCTCGCGCAGCCCCGGGTCGTCGGCCGCGGTGGCGAGCCGGGCGCCGTCCAGGCCAAGCCGGTCGCCGATCCCGGCAATGGTGGCGGGGTCGCAGATGTCTCGGCCCTCCAGCCAGCGCGCGGTGTACACCCGGTCGGCGAACTCGTGGCCGCGGCCCTCCCGGTGGGCGGCGAGGTAGGCCAGGTGCGGGACCTCCCAGACGGGCCGGCGGTCGACCGGCCAGGTGACGCGCAGCCCGCGGGCGGCGGCCAGGCGGCGCACGTCGGCGAGGATGTAGAAGTGCTTGGGGCGGGACATCGCGGTGTAGACGAAGGTGTGCCGGGTGCGGGCGAGCAGACGGCGACTGTGCTCGTCGGGTTCCCAGTAGGGCACCCAGTCCAGCGCGGCGGCGGTGGCGGCGTGGCGGGCGGTCAGCTCGCGGTGGACGAGCCAGGAGTAGGGGCTGCGCAGGGAGAAGTAGAACCGGGCGGGTTCGGCCATCGTCTCGCCTTCGGTCGGGGTGCCGGGTGGCCGGGTCACAGCGTGATGCCGCCGTCGACGGCCAGGACCTGGCCGGTGATGTAGCCGGCCTGCTCGGAGGCGAGGAAGGCGACGAGTTCGGCGACCTCCTCGGGGGTGCCGAAGCGGCGCAGGGTGATGCGTTCGCGCAGGGCCTCGGCGTTGCTCCCGGACAGGTGGGCGGTCATGTCGGTGGTGATGAAGCCGGGGGCCACGGTGTTGGCGCGGACGCCGTAGCGGCCGAACTCCTTGGCGATGGTCTTGGTGAGGCCGATGATCCCGGCCTTGGTGGCGGCGTAGTTGGCCTGTCCGGCGTTGCCGTGCAGGCCGCTGACGGAGGAGAGGGTGACGATGCTGCCCGCCCGGCGCTTCATGAGTCCGAACGCGGCGGCACGGCACAGGTGGTAGGTGCCGTTGAGGTTGACGTCGACGACCCGGGTCCAGTCGGCGGTGTCCATCATCAGCAGGGGTTTGTCGCGGATGATGCCGGCGCAGCTGACGACGGTGTGGACCGGGCCCAGTTCGTGCTCGGCGGCGGCGACGAAGGCGCGGGCGGCCTCGGGGTCGGTGACGTCGGCCCGGACCGGCAGCACCCGGGCGCCCTCGGCCTCGGCGTCGCGGGTGGCGGCCCCGGCGGCGTCGTGGTCGTCGCGGTAGCAGAACGCCACGTCGTGCCCGGCGCGGGCGAGCCGGTGCACGACGGCCCGGCCGATGCCCCGGGAACCGCCGGAGACCACGGCGACGGGGCGGGTGGGGTGGGACATGGCGGGCTACTCCTTGACGGGTCGGGCCGCCGGGGCGGCGGGCGCGAGGAGGTCGGCGAGCGGGCGCAGGGTGACGATGAAGTGGCCGAAGTCGGCGACGGGGCGGCCGGCGACGCGGGTCCCGCCGGCCAGGATGGTGCTGTCGCCGACGGCCCGGACCACGCGGACGTGGTGCTCCAGGAGGTCGCCGGGGGTGACGGGCCGGTGGAAGGCGATGTCGTCGAAGGCTCCGGCGAGTTCGACCTTGCCGGTGGTGACGTCGGGATTGGGGGTGTTCCAGCAGGCGAGCAGCACGGCGGCCTGGGCCCAGGACTCGGCGAGCAGCGGGCGCGGGTAGTGGTAGCGGTGGGGCCCGTGGTCCTCGGTGAGGCCGGCGTAGCAGGGTTCGTTGGCGGTGACGGCCTTGACCGCGGTGAGGGTGCGGTCGGGGTCGAGGCGGGTGACCCGGTCGACGAGCAGGATCGGGTACCGGTGCGGGATGATGCCGGCGACCGCGACGGTGTCGGCCACCGGCGGCCGGCCGGCCGGCCCGTCGGCCGCGCCGGTGGAGGTCCCGCCGGCGGAGGTCGCGCCGGTGGTCCCGGTGGAGTCCCCGCTGCCCGCCCCGGCGGCGGTGACGGCGCCGGCCGGGGCGGGGCGGTGGACCAGGCGCAGGTCGGCGCAGCGTCCGCGCGCGGTGGTCACGGTGACGTCGGTGCGCACCTCGCCGTCGGGGCCGTGCCGGTGGGCGAGGGTGAGCGTGAGGTCGTCACCGGGCAGCACGGGCCGGCGCAGCCGGCAGCGTTCGACGGCGGCGAGTTCGGGAACGGGGCCGTCGGGGTGGAGGTCGGCGGCGACGGCGCGGTGGGCGCAGTCGACGAGGCAGACGGCGGGCAGCACGGCGAAGCCCGGGTAGTGGCCGGGCAGGACGGGGTGGCCGGGTTCGGCGCGGGCGTGGGCGACGGTACGGCCGTCCTCGCGGACCAGCCGGTGCGGGGCCAGGCCCAGCGGGTTGGGGACGGGCGGGGTCACGCGGCGTCACCGAGCTTGGCGAGCAGCAGGGCGTGGGTCTCGTCCAGGGTGGAGAGCCGGGTCAGCTCGTCCTCGCTGAGCCTGACGGGGTACTCCTCCTCCAGGCGGACGGTGATCTCCAGCGCCATCAGCGAGTCGACGCCGAGGTCGTCGACGAAGTGGGCGGTGTCGGAGACGTCGGCGACGTCGACGTCCAGGACGTCGGCGAGCAGGGCGCGCAGGTGTTCCTTGTCGAGGACGGTGCCCGGCTGGGTCATGGGGGTCTCCTTCGTGCGCTGCGGTCGGACGGTGCGGGACGGTACGGCGGGTGCCGCCGGGGTCGGCGGCGGGGAGGTGCGGCGCGGTTCAGCGCAGCCGCAGGACCAGGCAGGCCGCGAGGCCGTCCTCGTCGACGGCGGTGACCACCCCGATCCCCCCGGGCTGCGGCCGGCGGGCGGCCTCGGCGAGGACGGCGGCGATCTGCAGGCCGGCCGACGCGGCACCGGCGTCGCCGAGCAGGTCCTGGACGTCGATCGGACGGGCGCCACCGGGCGGCAGGACGTCCCGCAGTGCCTCGCGTTCCGCCTCCTCCACCGGCCGGGGCGCGGCGCCGAAGCCCATCGGGCAGGTGCCGGGGGGTGCGGTGGTACGCCGGGAGGGCGCGGCCCAGCGCACCTCGCCCGGGTCGGCGCCGGCCTCGCGCAGGGCCTCGCGGAGCAGCCTGCCCAGCGTGGCGGCCAGGCCGCCGGGGCCGGGGGCCGCACCGAAGCGCACGGCGAGGACGTCGGCCAGCGGGGCGCGCCCGGCGTGGGCGGCGTCCTCGGCGTCCTCCAGGAGGAAGACGGCGCAGGCCTCGGCGAGCGGGGTGGCGCGGTGCCGGTCGTCGCGGGTGTGCCAGGCCAGCCAGGCGCGTTCCTCGGAGTACTCCTCGACGGCGGCGCACAGCACGGTGCGGCAGTGGCCGCGCTCGCGCAGCCGGGTGGCGTAGCGCAGGGCCTGGAGGGCGGTCAGGGGGCCGCCGGCGAGGGTGGCGTTGGGGCCCTTGAGGCCGTACCAGATGGCGCTGGCGCCGGCGGCCCGGTTCATCACGGTGTTGGGGAAGCGGGCCGGGTCGACGTGGAAGGGCTTGGCGCCGGTGAGGGCGTCCCGGGTGAAGTCCATGGTGCTCTGGACGCTGCCGGAGCCGGTGCCGAGCACCAGGGCGGTGCGGTCGTGGTCGGTGAGGAGCCCGGGCCCGGCGCCGCCGCCGTCCGGGGTGCCGGGGCCGGCGCCGGGGGCGAGGAGGGTGCCGAGGGTGGCGACGGTGAGTCCGGTGAGCCGGTCCATGGTGCGGGTGCCGCGGGTGCCCAGGGCGGCGGCGGTGTCGAACCCGGGGACCAGGCAGGCCCCGGTGGGCGGCGCGTGCCAGGTGTCGCGGTCCAGTCCGGGTGCGACGGGGCGGCCGGCGGTGATGCCGTCGGCGAAGGGCCCGGGGCCGGTGCCGTAGGGCGACAGGACGGACCAGGCGGAGATGACGGTCGCGGTCACCGGGTGCCTCCGTTCGGGTTCCAGCCGGTTCCGGCGGCGAGGAGTTCGGCGCCGTCGACGCCGATGGTGTTGCCGGTGAGCCAGGAGGAGGGCGCGTTGGCCAGCAGGGTGACGGCGTCGGCGACGTCCTCGGGGGTGGTGAGGCGGCCGTGCGGGTTGCCGTTGGCGCCGGGACCGGTGAACTCCTCGTGGCCGGGGATGCGCAGCAGCGAGGGGGTGACGGTGACGCCGGCCCGCAGGGCGTTGACGGACACCCCGTGCGGGGCGAGTTCGCAGGCGAGCTGGCGCACGTGGGATTCCAGGGCGGCCTTGGCGGCGGAGACGGCGCCGTAGCTGGGCAGCACCTGGTGGGTGCCGGCGCTGGTCATGGCGAGGACGCGGCTGCCCCGGCCGAGCAGGCCGGCGGCCATCAGGTCCTGGGTCCAGTAGACGAGGCTGTGGGCCATCACGTCGAGGGTCATCTCCAGTTGGGCGCGGGTGAGGGCCCCGGTGCCGCCGTCGGCCGGCAGGAAGGGCCGGAGGCTGCCGAAGGCCAGCGAGTGCAGGACGGTGCGCAGTTCGCGGCCGCCGGTGAGGCGGACGATCTCGGGGACGAGGCGGGCGCGGGTGCGGTCGGCGGCGGCGTTGGCGTTGTGCAGGTGGGCCCGGACGCCGAGGGCACGCAGCTCGCATTCGAGGCCGCGGGCCGCGTCGAGCGCGTCGCCGCGGTCGAAGTGCAGGCCGACGACGTGGGCGCCCTGGCGGGCGAGGGCGAGCGCGGTGGCCCGGCCGATGCCGCTGGAGGCGCCGAGCACCAGGCACCAGCGGTCATGCAGGCGGTTGTGCACGGTGGCCTCCGGGGGGCGGGGTGGAATGGGTGTGGACGGCGGCCAGGTGGCCGTGGGCGGTCGCGGCGAGGACCAGCCGGCCGGTGCCGGTGCGGGCGGTGAGGGGCTGGGCGGCGTCCAGCAGGGGGCGCAGGCACCCCGCGCCGGCGGCGGCGGTGCCGGCGGCGGCCGGCAGCCGGGCGGCGGTGGCGCGGGCCCGGGGCGAGGAGTCCAGGACCAGGTGGAGCGGCGCGGGCGGGTGGGCGTCGACAGCGGCGAGCAGGTCGGCCAGGGCGTGGCGCAGCGCGCCGGGGGCGTCGTCGGGCCCGGGCGCGTCCGGGGCGGGCGTCGCGCGGCCGGCGGTCGGCGGGAGGAAGGTGGTGGCCGCGCGCAGGGTGCCCTGCGCGGGGGCGCCGCGGCGCAGGGCGGCGGGGCGGGATTCCAGCACGAGGGCGACGGCGCCCTCCTCGGATTCCCCCTCGCCGGGGGTGCCGGGGGCGAGGTGGTCCTCCACGGCGGCGACCAGGACGAGGTCGGCGCGGCCCAGGCGCAGGGCGCGCATCGCGTGCTGGAGGGCCTCGACCCCGGCGACGGCGGGCGTGGTCACGGTGAGGTTGAAGGCCTTGAGGGACTGTTCGGCGGCCAGCCTGGCGGCCACCACGTTGACGGCGAAGTAGGGGGCGAGGGCGGGGCTCAGCCGGCCGGCGTCGCTGTGCACGACGGTGTCGTCCATGGTGCCGAACAGCGGGGCGAGGGCGTTGTTGGTGGCGACCGCCAGGCCGCGGCGTTCGGGGGGCACGCATTCGAGGGCACCGGCCGAGCGCAGCGCCCGGCGGCCGGCGGCGAGGAGGTAGCAGGCGCCGCGCGGCAGGTACTTGTGGCCGCGGGGGCCGAGTTCGGCGTCGGCGTCGAACCAGCCGCCGGGCGGGTCGCCGGGGGCGGGGGCGAGGACGGCGGCGCCGGTGACCACGATGTCGTCGGGTGCGCTCAGCATGCGGGGCTTTCCTGGAGGACGAGGGAGATGTTGTTGCCGCCGAAGGCGTAGGCGTTGACCAGTACGGCGGGCGCGGCCAGCGGCGTCTCGGCGGTGGGCAGCGGCAGCGGGCAGTCGGGGTCGGCGGGGCCGGCCGGGATGTTGGGCGGGACGGCGGCGCGGCCGAGGATGAGCACGGCGGCGACGGCGGCGAGCGCGGCGGCGGCCCCGCCGGTGTGGCCGAGCAGGGCCTTGAGGCTGTAGGCGGGGGGTTGCCGGCGGGGGAAGACCCGGGTGAGCGCGGCGCTCTCGATCCGGTCGTTGAGGCGGGTGCCGGTGCCGTGCGGGACGACGCAGCCGATCGCGTCGGGGGGCAGTGCGCTGCGGCGCAGTGCCTCGCGCATCGCCCGGGTGATCTGTTCGCCGCTCTCCTCGGGGGCCGTGGGGTGCCCGGCGTCGCAGGTCCAGCCGGACTCGCCGACCCCGGCGAGGGGCCGGGCGCCGCGGGCGCGGGCGTGGGCGGCGGATTCGAGGACGAGGATGCCGGCGCCCTCGCCGAAGACGGTGCCGGCCCGGTCGGTGGTGAAGGGCCGGCAGCCCCGGGCGTCGACGGCGCCCATCCGGTTGAAGCCGGCGAGCGCGATCCGGGAGTAGGCGTCGGCGCCGCCGGTGACGACGAGGTCCGCCTCGCCGCAGCGGATCATGTCGGCGGCGGTGGCCAGGGCGAAGCCCCCGGCGGCGCAGGCGTTGCTGGTGCTGCCCGCGGGCCCGCGCAGGCCGAGGGCGCCGGCCAGGGCGGTGGCGACGTCGAAGGCGGGGCGCCAGGGGCCGGCCGCGGGGTGGCCGGCCCGGTGGCGGTCGCGTTCGCGTTCGCGGTCGCCGAGCGAGCCCATGCAGGTGCCCAGGACGACGGCGGTGCGGGCGGCGGCGAGGGCCCGGCGGTCCAGGCCGGCCCCCGCGAGGGCCTCGCGGGCGGCGGTGAGGGCCAGGACGGCGGCCCGCCCGGGGGCCCCTCCCGCTCCCGTCTCCCCGTCACCGTCCTCGTCACCGTCACCGGCGGGGAGGGCGGCGGGGGCGAGGTACATGAGCGGCAGGTCCATGCGGGCCCACGGGTCGGGGACCCGGTCGGGGCGGCGGGCGCGGGCGCCGGTCATGGCGTCCAGCAGCGCGCGGGTGCCGGTGCCGTGGCAGGTGACCGCGCCCACGCCGGTGACGAGGACGGGGTCCATCAGGGGCGCCGGCCGTTCAGGGCGTCGAGCATGCGGTCGTCGAAGGAGACGAGGTTCCAGTCGCGCCGGGACTCGATGTGCGCGTAGCCGTGGGTGATGCGGCCGGTGGCGGTGTGCACGGGGACGCCCCCGCGCAGCACGTAGCAGTCCATCCGGGCGGTGTAGGTCAGCCGCTTGAAGACGTTCTCGACGGTGAGGACGGTGTGGATCCGCTCCTCCATGCGCACCTCGGCGAGCATGCTGACGCTGTTGCGCGGCACGACCGGGATCCAGTCCTGTTCGTCGAGCAGCCGCTTGATCGAGATGCCGCGGTCGTCGAGGAAGCGGTCGACCGCCGCCTCCATCATCCGCAGGTAGCCGGACATCTGGAGGCGCTCGGTGAAGTGGCAGTGGTAGTACGGCACGCGCCGGCTCCAGCCGTGGGCGTTGGCACCGGCGGTCAGGGCGCGGAGCAGTTCCGGGCCGTCCGCGGCGGTGGCGGGCACGGTGGGCAGGGCGGTGGGGCGGACGCGCGCGGCGCGGTCGACGAGCGCCGTGGTGTAGGGCAGGACGGGTTCGGGCAGGGGGGCCGCGGCGCCGCCGCGCGGGTCGTGGCGCAGGGCGACCCGCACGGTGGCGGTGGCGGTCTTGACGGGGGTGGGCGCGTCGGTGTGCAGGGTGACGGCGAGGGTGATCTCGCCGTCCGCGGTGTCCTGAGCGGGGACGTGCACGCGGGCGGTGACGGTGTCGTCGATGTGGGTGGCGGCGAGGATCGCGGCGTCGATGTCGACGAGGTCCACGCAGAGCCCGTACTCCTCGTAGAGGCGTCCGGCGGCCCAGCCGTTGCGGCGCAGGTGCTCCAGCACGGCTTCCTCGACGAGGTAGTCGACGTGCTTGAAGCCGATCCAGGTACAGATGTTGGAGCCCTCGAAGCGGGGGCGCAGGGTGACGGTGGTGGGTTCCTGCAGCGCCTTGGCGTCGGCGGGCAGGGCGCGGGCGGTGGTCAGCGAGGTGCCGGTCACGTCGTCTCCAGCGGGGGGTGGGTGACCGCGGCGGCGGTGGCCGCGGCGGCGGGGGTGAGGAAGTCCTCCAGCAGGCGGGTGAACCGCTCGGGCTGCTCGGCCATCGGGAAGTGGCCGCAGCCGGGAAGGACTTCGAGACGGGCCCGGGGCAGCGCGGCGGCCAGGGCGCGGGCGTCGGCGGGGCGGGCGGCGAGGTCGTCCCGGCCGGCCACGACCAGGACGGGCGGGCGCACCCGCTCCAGGGCGAGGGAGGGGGTGCGCAGGTAGGCGCCGAAGAAGTCGGTCCAGCCGTAGGGGCCGATGCGTTCGCGCACCCGCAGGGCCATCGCGCGGCGGGTGGCGGCGTCGAGGCGGTCCTCGGCGGAGACCCGCAGTCCCTCGTCCAGGATGAGGTGGAAGTCCTCCAGGTAGTGGGCCAGGGTGGCCCAGTCGAAGTCGCCGGGGCGCGGGCGGTAGAACGGGGAGACCAGGACGGCGGCCTCCAGGTCGGCGGGCCGCGGCGAGGCGAGGTGTTCGAGCAGGGCGAGGGCGGCGAAGGAGTGGGCCACCACGACCTGGGCCCCGGTGGCCCGGGCGATCCGCCCGACGAGTCGGGCCGGGTCGCC
>NZ_JBHJRC010000056.1:0-34471 GCF_042261735.1 Kitasatospora sp. NPDC056327
GTGGGGCACCCCACGGCGGCGGTGGGCGGGCGCTGTCCCGGAGGACACCGCCCACGGCGACGCGCCACGTGCCCGCACCCGCCGCCGACGGCCTTGAAGGCCGCCGGACGCACGGTGGCGGCCCGGCCCTCCCCGACGGCCACGCGGCCGCCCGGCCGCCGCGACCAAGAGGCACAGGCACTCCGCCACCACCCCGGTCGTGGCCCCATCCGGCCCGGGCGCTCCTGACAGCACCGCGGGCTCCCCCTCGGGAACGACGCGCCGCCGGCCGGCACCCGGCCCGCACCCCGCGGCCGACCCCGCCCGGGGTCAGCCCAGGAAGGAGAGCCGGAGTGTCCGGCGCGGGTTGTCGCCGTTGGTGTCGACCAGGACCACCGACTGCCAGACGCCCAGTGCCAGCTGTCCGCCGATCACCGGGAGGGTGGCGTGCGGGGCGACCAGGCCGGGGACGACGTGGTCGCGGCCGTGGCCGGGGCTGCCGTGCCGGTGCCGCCAGCGGTCGTCGGCCGGCAGCAGCGAGCGCAGGGTGGCGAGGAAGTCGTCGTCGCTGCCGGAGCCGGTCTCCAGGACGGCGATCCCGGCCGTGGCGTGCGGGACGAAGACGTTGAGCAGGCCGTCCCGCCCGACGGCGTGTTCGTCGAGGAAGCGGGTGCAGCGGTCGGTGATGTCGAGCGCGACCTCACGGCTGCCGGTGGTGATCTCGAAGGTCTCGGTCCGGAAGGACCCCGAGTGGGACGGGGCGTGGGAGGTCGGATGCGAAAGGGAACGGGAGTAGATGTGGTCCGCCATGGCGCCATCCTCACCCACGTCCGGGGGTGCTCCGGCCAGCCTCGCCGACTCCCCGTGCCGGAGGGGCAAGTCGGCGTACCATGAAAGGTTCAGACCAATTCCGGACCGCCCCGGAACACGGCCGGACCCGGAACACGACCGGAACACCACCCGGAACACGACCGGGCAGGACCGACCCGCCCGGCCCGCTTCAGGGGACGCCGAAGACCCGACGGTCCCGGGGGATCCGTCGGGTCGGTGCAGGTGGGTGCGGAGGGCGGCCGGAGGCCGCGGCTCAGCCGCGCCCGCCGAAGAGCCCGCGCCGCAGCCGGCGCAGCGGCGCCAGCAGCTTGACCCGGTGCCGACGCGTGGGCGCGGCCGGGGCGCTGGTGCCACGGGGCGTCAGTTCCCTTATCAACCCGAGCGCCTCGGCGGTGTCGACCGCCGGGAGTGCGGGCGCGCCGAGCACGGTCAGGTGCCGGTCGATCCGGCGGCCGGTCGTGCCGACACCGCACTGGATCGCCGGCACGCGAGGCCGAGTCCGCACTTGCATGTGTTCCATCTGAATTCCCACCCCTACGAGGCGCCAGGGCCGTGAGGCGAAGACTATCCGCGACGGACGGTCTTCGCGCAACCGTCCTGGTGTTCTGCCACCGTATCGTGCGGCGTCAACTGACACCGCACCAGGGGCCGCCCGACCGGTCACGACTAGGCATCAATGATGGTGCGCGATCGGGCCCGTGTCACCAGGGCCTCGGGGGCATCCGTGCGGCGCCCGCCGGGGCGGCGGCGCTCCGGCGCACGATGTGATCCAGGCCTCACCACCCCGGTCCGCCGGGCGCCCGCCACGCCCTCGGCCTCACCCCTTGCGCGATACGACTATCCGTTTAGGAAGTGAACACAGACGAGGGATTGACGCGAGCCCTGGCTCCAAGCAATATCAGTATCGATCACGCGGGCGCCAGCCGCGCCCACCGCTGTGTTCGACTGATGAAGATTCCGGCTCTCCCGTGTCTACTGCCAGGCCGCCCCGACGCTGCGGCGGCCAGGCGCGGGCGGTGCCCGGGACGGCGGCAGGCCGTAGAGGGTCGGCCGGGCCGCCACCAGGCTGCCGGTGCCGCCCCGCTCGGGGTCCGGCACCGGCGGCTCCTCCGGTGTCCGCTCCGGTGCCCCCGGCGGCGGCGACCTGCGCGTTCCGCACCGCGGCCCGCTCGGTAGACTCGGCCAGCGTGCCAGTCCTCCTCAGCATCGTGCTCCCGGTCCACGGGGTGGAACGCTTCCTGCCCCGCTGCCTCGACTCCCTCCTCGCGGATGCCTCCGGGCCCCGCTCCGGGCCTTCCGAGTCCCGCTTCGAGGTGATCGCGGTCGACGACCGGTCCCCCGACCGCAGCGGCGCGATCCTGGACGAGTACGCGGCCCGCGACCCGCGCCTGCGCGTCCTCCACCTCCCCGAGAACCAGGGCCTCGGCGGCGCCCGCACCGCCGCGCTGCCCGAGGCGCGCGGCCGCTACGTCTGGTTCGTGGACAGCGACGACTGGGTCCCCGAGGGCACGGTGGCCGCCCTGCTCGCCGAGCTCTCGGCGGAGACCGGGCGCGAGGAGCGCGGGGAGGCCCCCGCCGACGTGCTGCTGACCGACTTCACCCACGTCTATCCCGACGGCGGGACCGAGCCCAACCCCTGGCGGCACGTGCTGACCGGCTCCCCGCTGGTCGAGGGGTGCACACTGGCCGAGCACCCGGCACTGTTCAAGACGGTGATGTCGGTCTGGAACAAGGTGTTCCGCCGGGAGTTCCTGCTCGGCCTCGGCGTCTCCTTCGGCCGTGGCTACTACGAGGACATCTCCGTCACCTACCCGGCGCTGCTCGCCGCCGGGCGGCTGCGCTACCTCGACCGGCCCTGCTACTTCTACCGGCGCGGCCGGGCCGGGGCGATCACCAGCACCGCCTCCGCCAAGCACGCCGACGCCTTCGCCCAGTACGACGCGATCTTCGCCTTCCTGGACCGGCCCGACCGCCCCGGCCGGCCGGTCCCCGAGGCGCTGCGCACCCTGGTCTTCGAACGGACCGTGCAGCAGGCGCTGACCGTCTACGACACCCCGGGGCTGGTCCCGGTCGGGCTGCGGCCCGACTTCTTCCGCCGGACCGCCGCGCACTTCACCCGGCACCGCCCGGCCGGCTACCGCTTCCCCGGGGGCGTGCGCGGGGTGCAGTACCGGCTCGCGGCACGCGGGGCCCGGCGCGCGTACGGGGAGCTGCGCCGTACCGGGCGCCTGCCGCGCGAACTCAAGCGCGGGGCGCGGGCGGTGGCGCCGGCCCTGAGGAAGGGGATGCGCAGCAGCGCCCGGTTCACCGCGTACAACGCCTTCCGCCGGATGCCGCTCGACTCCTCGCTGGCCGTGTACGCCGCGTACTGGCACCGGGGTTACGCCTGCAGCCCGGCCGCGATCTACGAGAAGGCGAAGGAGCTGGCGCCCGGGGTCCGCGGGGTCTGGGTGGTGGAGGACCGCGCCCGGGCGGCGACGCTGCCGGAGGGCGTCCCCTACGTCGTTGTGAACACCCCGGCGTACCTGAAGGCGATGGCCACCGCCAAGTACTTCGTGAACAACGTCAACTTCCCGCGCACCATGGCGAAGCGGTCCGGCACGGTGCACGTGCAGACCCAGCACGGCACGCCGCTCAAGGCGATGGGGATGGACCTCAGGGACCACCCGGTGGCCGCGGACGGGATGGACTTCGACCGGCTCCAGGAGGCCGTCGACCGCTGGGACTTCCTGGTCTCCTCCAACCCGCACACCAGCGAGCACTTCGCCCGGGCCTTCCCCGGCCGGTACGAGATGCTGGACACCGGCTACCCGCGCAACGACCGGCTGGCGAACACCACCCCGGCCGAGGTGGCGGCGATGCGCGAGCGGTTCGGGCTGGCGCCGGGGAGCACGGCCGTGCTGTACGCGCCCACCCACCGGGAGGCGCGCGGCGGTTACGTTCCGCTGCTGGACGTGCGGGAGCTGGCGCGGCGGCTGGGGCCGGGGTTCACGCTGCTGGTCCGCACCCACTACTTCCACACCGGGGGTCCGGGCGACCTGACGGCGGAGGAGGACGCGGCGCAGATCCTGGACGTGTCGGAGCACCCGACCGTGGAGGACCTCTACCTGGCGGCCGACGTGCTGGTCACGGACTACTCGTCGATGATGTTCGACTACGCCGTGCTGGACCGGCCGATCGTGATCTTCGCGCCCGACTGGGAGGAGTACCGGCGGGACCGGGGCGTCTACTTCGACCTGTTCGAGCAGCCGCCGGGTGCGCTGACCACGGAGCCGGAGGGGCTGGCGGCGGCGCTGCTGGCCGGGGACCCGGAGCCGGTGGCGCGGGCGGAGTTCCGCAAGCGGTTCTGCCCGTGGGACGACGGCGGGGCGGCCGAGCGGGTGGTCCGCCGGGTGTTCCCGACCACCGACCGCTGACGCCGGCCACCGACCACTCACCGCCGACCGCCGGCACCGGCCACGCCGCCCAGGCCGCCGCTGCTCCGGCGGGGACGGCGGGGACGGCGGGGACGGCGGCGGCGCGGGCCGCGGGGGTGACACGGCGACGGGCCCCGGGGAGCACCCCGGGGCCCGTGCGGCGTCGGCTCAGCCCTGGCGCGCGGCGAGGAACTCGTCGAAGGTCAGCTCGCCGTCGTGGTTGGTGTCCATCTGCTTGATGACGGCCTCGGCCACGGCGATCGAGGTGGTCAGGTCCCCGAGCTCGCGCGCCACCAGGGCGTACTCGGTGGCGGTGATCCGGCCGTCGCCGTTCACGTCGAACTTGTCGAACGCCGCGCGGATGCCGTCGACGTCTGCCATGGGGTCCCTCCTGAGGACTGATGAACTGCTGATGTGCGTTTTCCGACGGCGGTACCCTACCCGGCCGTGGTGAGCGCCACGGTGGGCGGGAGTGGACGGCCGCGGGGGTGGGTGTCGTAGTCTGCGGGTCGGTGTCCCGGCCCGGCCGGGAAATCCGCACGCCGCTCGTAGTAACCCCAGGCCCGGGCACCTCTCGGGCGTGCTCGTCCAGGGAGGGACCATGATCGATCTCGTCACCAGGCTGGTGCTGAAACCGCTCGCCCGGGGGATCTGGCGGCCCTCCATCGAGGGCATCGAGAACGTGCCGCGCAAGGGCGGCGTCATCCTGGCCAGCAATCACCTGTCGTTCATCGACAGCGTGGTGATCCCGCTCACCGCACCGCGCCGGGTGCACTTCCTGGCCAAGGCCGAGTACTTCACCGGCAGCGGGCTCAAGGGCGCGCTGTCCCGCGGCTTCTTCGAGGGGATCGGCGCCGTCCCGGTCGAGCGCGGCACCTACCGGTCGGCCCAGGCCTCGCTGGAGCGGGCGCTGGAGATCCTGGAGGACGGCAAGGCGTTCGGCATCTACCCCGAGGGCACCCGTTCGCTGGACGGCCGGCTCTACCGCGGCAAGACCGGCGTGGCCTGGCTGGCGCTGACCGCCGGCGTCCCGGTGGTGCCGGTGGCCCTGGAGGGGCCGGAGGGGATCCTGCCGGTCGGCAAGCGGCTGCCGCGGCTCAAGAAGGTGACGGTCCGGTTCGGTGAGCCGCTGCACTTCGACGAGCTGCACGGCCAGGCCCGTTCGCTCAAGGCCCGCCGCCAGGTCACGGACGAGGTGATGGCGGGGATCCAGCGGCTCTCCGGCCAGGAGGTCGTCGGGTCGTACAACGAGATCCCCAAGGCGGCCTGAGCCACCGCCGGGCCGGCCGCCGCCGTCCCGAACGGCGCCCCACCGCCCCGAACAACCCGCCGCCGCACCGCCGGTCACCACGCGGCCGGTCACCACGCCGCGTGCTCAACGCCGTCCGGCCGCCCGCCGTCCGGGACCCTCCCCCCGGTCAGCGGGCGACGGCCTCGGCCGGGGCCTCCCGGCGCAGCAGGGCGGCGTAGCGCCCGCCCGCCGCCAGCAGCTCCTGGTGGCTGCCGAGTTCGGCGACCTCCCCGCGGTCCAGGACGGCGATCCGGTCGGCCGCCCGCACGGTGGAGAGCCGGTGCGCGACCGTGATGGTGGTGCGGCCCGCCGCGAGGATGTCGATCGCCTCCTGGACGGCGCGCTCGGTGCTGTTGTCCAGCGCGCTGGTGGCCTCGTCGAGGATCAGCACCGGCGGGTTGCGCAGGATGGTGCGGGCGAGCGCGAGGCGCTGCTTCTCCCCTCCCGAGAAGCGGTAGCCGCGCTCGCCGACCAGGGTGTCGTAACCGTCCGGCAGAGCGGCGACGGTGTCGTGGATCCGGGCGGCCCGGGCGGCGGCGACGAGTTCGGCGTCGGTGGCGTCCGGCTTGGCGAAGCGCAGGTTGTCGGCGACCGAGGCGTGGAAGAGGTAGGTCTCCTGGGAGACCACGCCCACCGCGCGGGCCAGCGTCTCGAAGGACAGCGCGCGGACGTCGACGCCGTCGAGGGTGACCCGCCCGCCGGTGACGTCGTAGAGGCGGGGCACCAGGTAGCTGAGCGTGGTCTTGCCGGAGCCGGTCTCGCCGACCACCGCGAGTGAGCCGCCGGCCGGGATCCGCAGGTCGACCCCGGACAGGGTGGGCCGCTCCTGCTGCGGGTCGTAGCGGAAGTCGACGCCCTCGAAGCGGACCTCGCCCCGGATGTGCTCCAGGGTGACGGGGTGCTCGGGCTCGTCGATCTCCACGGGGAGGTCGAGGTACTCGAAGATCCGCTGGAAGAGCGCCAGCGAGGTCTGCACCTGGACGCCGGTGGAGAGCAGGCTGACGGTCGGTCGGAACAGCCCCTGCTGGAGCGAGACGAAGGCGACCAGGGTGCCGGTCGAGACGATCGGCGCGCCACCGGCCCCGGTCATGCCGGCCGCCCAGTAGATCACCGCCGGCATCGCGGCCATCACGACCTGGATGGTGTTCATCCGCCAGCGGCCGGCCATCGAGGCGCGCACCTCCAGCTCGGCCAGCCGGTCGGACTGGCCGGTGAACTCCCGGGAGAGCGAGTCGGACCGGCCCATGGTGCGGCCGAGCAGGATGCCGCTGACCGAGAGCGACTCCTGCACCGCCGAGCTCATCGCGGCGAGCTGCTTCTGCCGTTCGCCGGTGATCTTCTTGCGCTCGTTGCCGACCCGGCGGCTGATCCAGACGAACAGTGGCAGGAGCAGCAGCGAGATCACGGTGAGCCGCCAGTCCAGCGCCACCATGGCCACCACCGAGGCGATCACGGCGGTGAAGTTGGAGACCAGCGAGGTGGCGGTGGAGGTCACCGTGGACTGCATGCCGCCGATGTCGTTGGCTATCCGGGACTGCACCTCGCCGGTGCGGGTGCGGGTGAAGAAGGCCAGTGACATCCGCTGGAGGTGGCGGTAGACGGCGGTGCGCAGGTCGTGCATGACCCGCTGGCCGACGGTGGTGGAGATCAGCGTCTGCAGCACGCCGAAGACGCTGTTGACGACGGCGGCGGCGACCATGCCGAGCACCAGCGCGGTCAGCAGTCCGGTGCGGCCCTGCGGGATGGCGGTGTCCAGGACGGCACGGAGCAGGAACGGCGTGGCCACCGAGACCACGGCGGAGGCGGCGACCAGCAGGCCGACGACGGCGAGGCGGCCGGAGTAGGGGCGGAAGAGCGCGAGGATGCGGCGCCACGGGGTCGGCGGGCGCGGTTCGCCCTCGGCGCGGGCGGGCGGGGTCCACTGGATGCCTTCGGGGCGCACGGTCGGGCAGCCTCCCTGGGACGGGTCGCGCGGGCGCGGCGCCCGTGGGCGCGCGCCGACGGCGGGGTGGGCGGTCGGGCGGCCGCCAGCATAACGAGAAAGGCTCATAGTTAGCAAAGCTAATAGTGAGATTACCTCGCCATACCGGGCCGCCCGCCTCGGCCACCCCGCCCCGCCCGGCCGGCCCGGCGCCCCGGTCGCCCCCGGCGTGCGGTACGTCGGCGTGCGGCGCCCCGCGTGCCCCGCGGCCGGGCCGTCGGCTCAGGTGGTGCGGTACGTCCGGGCCGCCTTGGAGGAGACGCCGCCGAGCCTCCCGGCCGGCAGCACCCGGGCCACCGCGACCGCCAGCTTGTACCGCCTGCTCGGCACCGACACCGAGCGCCCGCGGGCCAGGTCGCGCATCGCCTCGTCGACCACGCGCTCGGCCGACAGCCAGCCCCAGGCCGGGATGTTCTCCGTGCCCATGCCCGCCCGCTCGTGGAACTCGGTGCGGGTGAAGCCCGGGCACAGCGCCATCAGCCGCACCCCGGTCCCGCCGAGGTCCCGCATCACGCCCTGAGTGAAGCTCACCACCCAGGCCTTGCTGGCCCCGTAGGTGCCGCGCGGCAGGAAGGCCGCCACCGAGGCGACGTTGACGACCGCGCCGCGCCGGCGCGCCCGCATCCCCGGCAGCGCGGCCGTGGTCAGCCGCAGCACCGCCTCGACGTGCACCTTCAGCATGTCCAGCTCGTCCTGCAGCGGCACGGTCGAGAAGGCCCCCCGGTTGCCGAAGCCGGCGTTGTTCACCAGCAGGTCCACCGGGCGGGCGTCGTCGGAGAGCCGGGCCTCGACGTCCGCGATGCCCCGCTCGGTGGCGAGGTCGGCGCCGAGCACCTCCACCTCCACGCCGAACCTCCCCCGCAGGTCCGCGGCGGAACCCTCCAGCCGCTCGGTGTCGCGGGCCACCAGGACGAGCCGGTAGCCGCTCCGCGCGAGCCGTCGGGCGAAGGCGGCTCCGATGCCGGCGGTCGCGCCGGTGATCAAGGCAGTGGTCATGCAGCGACCGTACCTACTCCCCGGTACCGGTGGTACCCGGGCGATGCCGGCGGGCACCGGGGCGGCGCCTCTCCGTGACGGCGGTCACCGAGCGTACAGGGGTGGCGCCTCGCGGTTCGTGCTCGTATCGTCGATCGAGGGGGGCGTACCGCCGGACCAGGCGGTGGAACTTCGATGAGGAGGCACTCGGATGCTTGCTCAGACCACCCATACCACGTTGGCCACGCAGGCCGAGATCGACGCACTCGGCATGTTGATCACGGAGGACGAGGCGACCGTCAGCGACGCGCCCACGTACCGCCCCGAAGCCGCCGCGCTGCTCCTGCTGGCAGGCGCGCTCCTGCTGTCCCCGAAGCCGCCGAAGGAGAAGACCCGGTAGTCGGAACCGACGGTACCGGGCGAAGCACGGAGTCCCGTCGCGCCACGGCCCTCCGGTCCCGCCGGGGCCGTGAGCGCGACGGCCGGGGCCACCGGCCGACAACCCGGGCCCCGGCGGGGCCGCCGCGTCCATGCGCCGCCGCCCCGTGACCCCGCGAAGCCCACTCCAAGGAGAAGCACGCAACCATGCCAACCGCCGATCTCTCGCTCCGCGACGAGTACGCCGCAGCGGTGGAGCGGCTGGCAGGCCGCACCCTCGACGCCCTCCGGGGAGTCGGGGGTGCGGTCACGCCCGCCGCCCCCGGTCCCGGCCCCGCGCCGCGTCCGGTCCTCGCCGCCGCCCGGGTGCTCGGGCCGGACGTGCTCGCGCCCCAGCTGCTGGGCGCCGCCGGACCGGACGAACAAGCCGTCCTGCTGCTGGCCGAGGCCCACCGGGCCTTCCCGCCCACCGCGTTCCCGGCCCCCGCCGCCTCCCCCGGCGCCCCGGCCGCCGGCACCCCCGCGGACCACGAGGACCACGCCCGCGCCGCCGGTGCCGCCCTGGTCACCGCGTGGCGGGACTGGGCCACCACGGTGCTGCTGACCCAGGCCCTCGGCCCCGCCGCCGGGACCCTGCTGCCCGCACCGGCCGGCGACGACGACGGCCGCGGCGCACCCCGGCCGGGCCACGCCCCGCGCCCCGAGCCGCACGCCTGGCAGGCCTGGTCGGTCCGGATGGCACAGCTGTCCGCCCTCGCGCTGCCCGGACTCGACGGTCCCGTCCACGACGCCGCCCGCGAGCACCGCCTCGACCTGGCCCGCGGCGCCGTCCGCTCGCTCCTCCGCTGCGACCACCGGGTCGCCGCCCGGCTGACCAGGTGGCTCGCCTGGCTCGCCGCCGACGGCCGGACGCTGCCGCTGGAGGTCGAGCCGATGCTGGAACGGATCCTCGCCGTCGGCGACGGCAGCGCCCGCACCACGCTCGAACTCGCCGTCGCGGAACGCCTGCTGAGCGGAGAATCCTGATGACCGACCACCGGATCCTGGCCGGCGCCCAGCAGTTGGGCTCGCGCGCGATGTCCTGGCTGCACGAGTGCCACCGGCGCGGCTTCGGCCGGCTCCCCGACGACGTCACCATCGACCTCGCCGACCCGAACAACGCCTACAAGCCGCTCGCCGAGTCCGCGCTCGCCGCGTCCCTCGTGCTGCGCGACGGCGTCACCGGCCCGCACGACGCGCAGATCGCCCGCGAGCTCCTGGACTTCGGCTGGTCCCAGCTGCGCGAGGGCAACCTGCTGTACGAACGGCTGCTGCGCTACCCGGTGATGACCGACCCGCTGGAGACGTACGTGCACTTCGCACGGGCCGGCTACCGGCACGCACCGCTGGAGGAGCTGCTGGAGTCGCTCACCAAGGTGCGCGGGCTCCAGGCCACCGAGATGATGCCCAACCGGCGGCTCGCCCTCGCCAACGCGCGCCGGGTGATCGGCCTGCGCAACCAGCCCGACGACCTGGCCGCCCTCACCGCCCGGACCTGGCTCGGCCAGACCCCCGAACCCTGGGCGATCGACTGGCTGACCGGCTATCACATCACCCACGCCGTCTTCCACCTCACCGACTGGGGCGCCCAGCCGGAGCGGATGCCCGAGCACATGCGCGAGTACGTCCGCAACTGGCTGCCGGTCTGGCTCGACACCTGGCTGGAGGTCGGCCAGTGGGACCTCGTCGGCGAGCTGCTCGTGGTCGACTCCTGCATCGGCGAGCCCGTCACCGGCACGCAGGGCTGGGAGGCGCTCGCCGCGATCCAGCGCGAGGACGGCCTGATCCCGCGCGAGAGCGCCGAGCCGGTCTCGGACGACCCGGAGAAGGCCTTCCAGGACCACGAGCACACCGCCGTCGTCGCGGTCGTGGCGGGCACGGTCACCCTCTCCCGCGCGCTCGGCGGCGCGGCGGTCCCGGCGTGAGCACGCGGTGAGCACCACGGTGCCCCGGAGCGGGACGGCCCCGGGGACCGGACCGGCCGAGGGCGGGCCCGGCCGGGAGTCACTGGCCGGGCTCGTCCGGGCCGCCGGGCCGCACGCCACCGCCGTGACCCTGGCCGTGGCGCGCGGCGACCGCAGCGCCGTCCACTGCCACGGCCGCACGGCCCGCGACGGCGAGCCCTGCACCCCCGGCACCGGCTACGAACTCGGCTCCATCAGCAAGGTGTTCACCGCCCTGCTGCTGGCCGACGCGGCAGCGCGCGGCGAACTGTCCCCGGACGACCCGCTCGAACGCCACCTCCCCGACGGCTGGCGGCCGCCCCGCGTCCGGCGCGGCGGCCCGGTCCGGCTGCTCCACCTGGCCACCCACACCGCCGGCCTGCCGCGCCTGCCCCCGGGCCTGACCGCGAGCGCCCTCCCCCGCTGGAACACCAACCCCTACGCCGCCTACGACGAGGAGCGGCTGCGGGCCGGCCTCGCCGCGACCACCGTGCGACGCCCGCCCGGCGAGGTGTACTGGTACTCCAACTTCGGGGTGGGGCTGCTCGGCCGGCTGCTCGTCGAGGCGGGCCGCAGCCCCGGCTACCCGGAACTGCTCACCGACCGGATCTCCCGTCCGCTCGGCCTGGGCACCGTCACCTGCTCCCCCGACGCCCCGCACCGCGCGACCGGCTACCACCGCGGCCGCGCACTGCCGCCCTGGCGGATCCCCGGCCTCCCGGGCGCGGGCGCCGTCCGGGCCGGCGGCGCCGACCTGCTGCGCTTCCTGCGCGCCCACCTGGAGCCGGGCGAGGGCCCGTTCGGGGCCGCGCTGCGCGACGTCCGGCGTGCGCGGCTGCGGCTGCCGCGCTCGGACGACCGGGTGTGCCTGGTCTGGAACGAGCGCCGCACGGCGGACGGCCGCGACCTGCTCTTCCACACCGGCGCCACACGCGGCTTCACGGCTCTCGTCGGCCTCTGCCCGCAGACCGCCACCGCCGTCGCCGCCCTCACCAACTCCGGGCCCGACCTGGCCAACAGCTTCGTGCAGACGTCCTACGAGACCTTCAAGCACCTCGCGGCCCCGGACGACGAGGGGTGACCTCCCCCGGCGGGCGGCCCCGGGGTCTGCGCCCCGTCAGGGCCGCTCCGCCCGGCGACGAGCGGGAAGGCGACCACCGGAAACCACCAGCCGAGGAGCCGGGCGCGGCTCGCGGCTTCCGGTGGTCGGCGGCGACGGATGGCACCCCCTTCCGGTCGGGAGGCCGACCACCGGAGGGAACCGGGTAGGTCCGCACGGGCCGCTTCGCCGACGCCGACCGGACGCGGCCGGGTGGCGCGGGGCGGCGCCGGGCTTCGGCGGGAGCCGGGCGACGTCCGGGGAACGGTCCGCGGCCATCGGCTCATGACCGCGGACGACGGGCGGGTGGCCGCGTACCGGAGGCCACCGACCTCCCGGAGGTCAGGGCCGCTCCGCGCGGGCCGCCGTGTCGGCCGCGCCGCCGGCGCCGACCGGGCGGAGGCGGGTGGCGGCCGTGGCGGCGAGCTGCGGTGCGAGGCGGGCGACGTCCCGGGAACCGACCGCGGCGATCAGCGACGGCAGCACCCAGCGGACCGGCTGCATGCCCCGCAGCCAGGCCTGGGCGTAGACGTGCGCGGAGCGCCGGGCGATGCCGGCGGCCAGGCGGTCCACGGCCGGCTCCAGCGGATAGGTGCGGTTGGCCGGCCACGGCAGCCGGGAGCGCATCTGCTTCAGCACGGCGTCCTCGTCGGCGCCGCGCACCATGTCGGTGTCGGTCCAGCTGAGGTAGCCGACGCCGACCTTGACGCCCTGGTGGGCGACCTCGGCGCGGATCGCGTGGGCGAACGCCTCGACGCCGGACTTGCTCGCGCAGTACGCGCTCATCAGCGGCGCAGGGGTGAGCGCCGCGAGCGAGGCGATCTGCAGCAGGTAGCCGCGGGTCGTGGTGAGCGCGGGGAGGAAGGCCCGGGCCGTGGCGACGCTGCCCAGCAGGTTGACCTCGATCACCCGGCTGAACGCCCGGTGGTCGTTCTGCAACAGGGGGCCGCCGAGGGCGATGCCGGCGTTGGCGACCACGGTGTCGATCCGGCCGTAGTGCTCCTCGATCCGCCCGGCGAGGGCGGTGAGCGCCCCGGCGTCGGTGACGTCGGCCTCCCAGGCGGTGGCGCCGGGGCCGCACCGGGCGGCCACGGCCTTGAGCTCGTCCGGTTCCAGGCCGACCAGGGCGACCCGGGCACCGCGCCGGGCGAGGGTGCGGGCCAGGGCGGCGCCGACGCCGCGCGCGGCTCCGGTGACGACGGCGACCTGGGCGGAGAGCGGCGGGGTGGCGGTCATGCGAGGGCGGTCCTCTCGGGATCGGGCGTGTCCCCGGGACCGGGCGCGTCCCCGGGGCGGTCGGCAGTGCCAGGACCGGCGGTGCGCCCGGCGGGGGCGTCGGCGCCCCGCAGGTGGGCGGTCGCCATCCGGTCGATCTCGGCCGCGACCTCGGCCGGACGCTCGACGGGCGCCATGTGGCCGGTGCCGGGCAGCAGGAGCAGCCCCTGCGGATCCGCCAGCGCGGCGACGATCCGGTGCGCGTGCACCGGCGGGGTCAGCCGGTCGTCGGCGCCGACCACCACCGCCGTGGGCACGGTGAGCCGGGCCAGCCCGGCACGGACGTCCAGACCCTCCAGCACCCGGGCCCAGCCGGCCCGGACCCGGCCCGGGCACGCGTGCACCATCCGGACCGCCACGCCGACGCGCTCGGCGGGCGCGTCCGGGCCCATGATCGCGTACCCGAGCCCGGAGCGGCTCGCCGGACCGGCCGGGCCGAGCGGCAGCCGGGAGCGCAGGATCCGCCGGTGCAGCAGGCGCCGCAGCCCCGGTGAGCGCACCACGCCCGGCACGATCCGCAGTTCGTCGACGAGGCCGGACGCGCCGGTGGAGACCAGCACCGCCGCCGCCGTGCGGTCCAGGACCTCGGGACGGGCCGCGGCCGCCATGACGGTCATGCCGCCCATGCTGTGGCCGGCCAGGACGGCCCGCTCGCCCGCCGGGACGACCCGGGTGAGCACGGCCGCGAGGTCCTCGGCGAGCGCGCGGGTGGAGTAGCGGACCCGGCTCGGCGGGATCTCGCTGCGGCCGTGGCCGCGCTGGTCGTAGACCACCACCCGGTACCGGTCCGCGAGCCGGTGGATCACCGGCGCCCAGAAGTGGGTGGAGCAGGTCCAGCCGTGCGCGAGCACGAGCGTGGGCGCTCCGGGCTGTCCGTGCACCTCGACGTGCAGCCGGGTGCCGTCGGCCGAACGGACCTCCGTCTCCTCGGCGGGGACGGGGTGGACGCAGTCGGCGGGGATCGCGGGACGGCGGCTCATACCAGGACCTCCCCGGTCTCGGTGGTGGCGGCGGGGGCGGCGGCAGTGGCGGGGGCGGCGGGAAGACCCGGGCGGTCCTCCCGGCGGAGGATCAGCTCGTACTCGGTGAGGTCGACCCTCCGGGTGGCGCGGCGGAACGAGGTGGTGGAGCCGGGCCACAGCACGGTGTTCCGGCCGCTGCGGTCCAGGTACCAGCTGCGGCAGCCGCCGGTGGTCCAGACGGTGCGGTCCATCCGGTGCTGGAGTTCCAGGTTCCAGCGGCGCTGCGCCCGGGCGGTGGGCTGCATCGCGGTGGCGCCGATCCCGTCGAGCCGGGTCAGCGCGTCGATCAGGTAGTTCAGCTGGGACTCGATCATCAGGATCATCGAGCTGTTGCCGAGGCCGGTGTTGGGGCCGATGACGAAGAAGAAGTTCGGGAAGCCGTGCACGGTGGAGCCGCGCAGCGCCTCCATGCCCTCCTTCCACTCCTCGGCGAAGCTCGTGCCGCCGGTTCCGAACACCCGGGAGCCGATGGGCATGTCGGTGACGTGGAAGCCGGTGCCGAAGACGATCGCGTCCGCCTCGTGCTCGCTGCCGTCCGCGCCGACCAGGGTCGAGCCCCGCACCTCGCGCAGTCCGCCGGGGACCACCTCGGTGTTGGCGGCGGAGAGTGCCGGGTAGTAGGTGTTGCTGAGCAGGATGCGCTTGCAGCCGATCCGGTAGTCCGGGGTGAGCCGGGCGCGCAGGGCCGGGTCGGCGACGCCGGCGGCGAGGTGCCGCTCGGCGAGGCGCTGGACCACCCTGAGCAGGCCGGGCCGCCGGACGAAGGCGTCCACCTGGAGCTCGCGCAGCGCGAACAGGGCGCCGCGGCGGGCCGAGGCGGTGAACGGGAGGCGGCGGTGCAGCCGCTTCTCCAACGCGGTGATCGTCCGGTCGCGGCGGGGCAGCACCCAGGCCGGGGTGCGCTGGAAGACCGTCAGCCGGCCGACCGCGGGCTGGATGGCCGGGATGATCTGGGCGGCGGAGGCCCCGGTGCCGACCACCGCGACGCGCCGGCCGGCGAGTTCGTAGCCGTGGTCCCAGCGGGCGGAGTGGAAGACCTTGCCGGGGAAGGAGTCCAGGCCGGGCAGGTCGGGGATCCTCGGGTCGGCGAGCGGTCCGGCGGCGGAGACGACGGCGTCCGCGGTCCAGCGGCCGGCCGTGGTGGTGATCCGCCAGAGGGTACGTCCGGCGTCCCAGCGGGCCTCGGTGACCTCGGTGTCGAGCCTCAGGTGGGGGCGGACGCCGAAGACGTCGGTGACCCTCTCCAGGTAGGCGCGGATGTCCGGCTGGCCGGAGAAGCTGCGGGGCCAGTCCGGGTTGGGGGCGAAGGAGAAGGAGTAGAGGTGGGAGGGGACGTCGCAGGCGCAGCCGGGATAGCTGTTGTCGCGCCAGGTGCCGCCGACCGAGCCGGCGCGTTCGAGGACGACGAAGTCGGTGATGCCGGCGCGGCGCAGCCGGACGGCGGCGCCGATGCCGCCGAAGCCGGAGCCGATGACGGCGACCCGGACGTGCGGGACCGGCGCGTCCCCGGTTCCCCGGGCCTCCCCGGCCGGCGTCTCCGGGGCGGACTGCTCCGGGGCGGACTGCTCCAGGACGGACTTCTCCGGAGCGGCGTCCGTATCGGAGGCGTCGTCGGACGCGCGGGGGCGGGGGCGCTTGCTGCTGGATGCCATGCGGCGTCCTCCTGGGGGTGGGGGACCGAGGGGCGCGCGGCACCGCTGCGCGGCACGGCGCGGATCGCACCAACCGTGCCAGCAATCACTGGCACGGTTGGCAGGGTAGCCCTTGCTGACAGTTCATGGAAGAAGCCCGGCCCGGCCCGGCGACCACCGGTCCTATGCTGGGCGCCGTGGACAAGCCCGAAGCCGCTGCCGAGGACAGAGAACGCGAGTTCAGGGTGGAGGAACTGGCCGAAGCGGCCGGGATCACCACCCGGACCCTCCGCTTCTACCGCGAGCGCAAGCTGCTCCAGCCGCCGCGCCGGGAGGGGCGGATCGCCTGGTACGGCGAGGCCCACCTGGCCCGGCTGCGGGTGATCGCCGGACTGCTGGAGCGCGGTCACACCCTGGGCGGCATCACCGAACTCATCGGCGCCGGCGAGAGCGGGCGGGACGTCGCCGGACTGATCGGCCTGGAGGAGGCGATCGTCGCGCCCTGGTCCGACGAGACGCCGGTCCGCCTCGGCTGGGACGAGCTCCGGACGGCCTTCGGCGAGCAGCTCACCGAGGAGAACACCGCCGAGTCCGTCGGCCAGGGGTTCATCACCGTCGAGGAGGACGGGATCACCCACGTCAGCCGCCGGCTGATGGACGCCACCACCGCCCTGGTCGCGGAGGGCGTCCCGCTGTCGGCCGTTCTGGAGGCCAGCCGGCGGACCCAGGAGCACGTGACGGCGATCGCCGAGATCTTCACCTCGCTGGCCCGCGACCACCTGCTCGGCGCGCTGGCCGCGGACACGCCCCTGCCGGCCGGCGAGGCCGCCCGGCTGACCGAACAGGTGCTGCGGATGCGCCCCCTCGCGCGGACGGTCGCCGACGCCCAGTTCGCGCTGGCGATGGACCGCCGGGTGCACGCCGAGTACGAGGACCTGCTCCGCCGTCGCCGGGAACCGCGCGAGGACGGCCGGTGAGCGCCGGTCGCTCCGCTCCGCAGGCGTAACGATCACGGCTCCGGGCAGGGGACGGGACGCCCCGCCGCCTGCCGCCGGAACGGAGTCGCCCCATGCCCGACACCCCCGTGCACCCCCTCCCGCCGAACCGCCGCAGGCTGCTGGCCCTGGGCGGCGGGCTCGCCGCCGGACTCGCGCTCAGCGCCTGCGGATCCGGGAACGGAGGCGGGAACGGGAACGGGAGCGCGACCGCCACCGGGTCGGCGTCCGGCTCCGACGCCGGCGCCGTCCGCGTGGTGCGGCACGCGCGGGGCGAGAGCACCGTTCCCGCCCGGGCCTCCCGGGTCGTCGTCCTGGACACCGACGCCCTGGACTCCGTCGTCACCCTCGGCGTCACCCCGGTCGGTGCCACCGCGGTCGCCGAGGGCGCCCCGCTCTCCGGCTACCTCCCCGCCGAGCGGCTGACCGGGACCAGGACCGTCGGCACCATCGGCTCGCCCTCCCTGGAGGCGATCGCCGGTCTGCGGCCGGACCTCATCCTCAGCAACCAGGTCCGCGACGACAAGCGCTACGACGAGCTCTCCCGGATCGCCCCGACCGTGCTGACCGCGACCACCGGCCCGGCCTGGAAGGAGAACGTCCGGCTGCACGCCGAGGCCCTCGGCCGGCAACGCGAGGCGGCCGACGCCGAGCAGGCGTACCGGGCGAAGCTCGCCGGGCTGGTCGCCGCGCTCGGCGGGCCGGAGAAGGCGGCGGCGCTCAAGGTGGAGGTGGCCCGCTTCCTGGCCGGCGCCCCGACCCGGCTCTACCTCAACGGCACCTTCATCGGCTCGGTCCTCACCGACCTCGGCGTCGGGCGTCCGGCCAACCAGAACAAGCCGGGCTTCTCGATCGAGATCAGTCCCGAGCAGGTCGACCAGGCCGCGGCCGACGTCATCTTCTACTCGGTCTACGGCGACGCGGCGAAGTCCGACCATCCGAAGATCGTCGGCGGCACGCTCTGGCGCAACCTGGACGCCGTCCGAAACGGCAAGGTGTACCAGGTCGACGACGGCCTCTGGATGCTCGGCATCGGGTACACCGGCGCCGGCCTGATCCTGGACCGGATCCGCCACGACCTCACCGGCTGAACTCCGGCCTCCCGGCCCGGGTCCGCGCCGGGAGGCCGGTCACGATCGAAGGCGAGGCGGTACGGCCGCGCACGCCGTCGGCCGGGGACGCGGAGCACCGGCTGCGCTGGGGCAACGACCCCGGCCCGCCGGCGCCGTGGCGGCGGACCTGTCGGGGAGACGGCCGGGTGACCGGCCTGGTCCACGACCGGGACGCCGATCCGCACGGGGGCGTCGCCGGGGTCGGGACGGCCGCCGGCGAACGGGGGTCCGGGCCTCCGACGGGGGGTGCCGCCGCACCGCCGTCCCGCCGGTCGGAGTCCGCGGTGACCGGCTGCTGTTCGGCCTGCTCCGCGAGAACGGGAGGAACGCCGCCGCACCGCCGAGGCCGACGTGTGAGACTGTCGCGGTGATCGCTCTGCGCGTCCTGACACCCGCCGACCCGGCCGACTGGCCACTGTGGCGGGACGCCCGGCTCGCCGCGCTCGCCGACGCGCCGCACGCGTTCACGGCGCGGCTCGCGGACTGGCCCGCCGGCGGGGAGGCCCGGTGGCGCGCCCGGTTCGCACGACCGGACGCCCTGCACCTGGTGGCGGTGGCGGCCGACGGCCGGCCGGCGGGCCTCGCGCGCGGGGTGCCGGCCGAACGGCCCGGCGGTGCGGGCGAACTGCGTTCGGTCTGGGTCGCCCCGCGGGCGCGGGGCCTCGGGGTCGGGGACCGGCTGCTCGCGGCCGTCGAGGCGTGGGCCCGGCACCGGGGCTGCGGCAGCCTGCGGCTCGCCGTCCTGCCGGACAACACGGCCGCCGTCGCGCTGTACCGCCGCCGCGGGTTCGCGGACGCGGGCACGGACGGGGAAGCGGCCCCGGCCTCCGGCGGCGACGGCACCGCGCGGGTGATGGTGAAGCCCCTCACCGGCGGCGACCACCCCGCCTGAACCGGCCCGTCCGGTCCGGCCGTTCGAGCGGTCGGCCGGGTGCACCGGCCGGGGGCGCAAACCGGCCGGCGGCCCAACTCCCGTTCCGGCGAACGGAACCGGCCGACCGTCCGGCCCGCACCGGCCGTCCCGTACGCCACCGCCGGCCCCGGTCGGCGGACCCGGCTCACCACCGCGCCGGAGCGCGGCGCGGCGCACGCGCCGGACGTCGCCGCCACCACCGGCCCGGCCGGTCGTACGGACGCGGTAGTGCGCCGGTCGCCCGCCCGGCCCAGGGCATGCCGTCCCTCGCCCACGGCCGCCGTCCTCGGATGGTCGACATCTGACCGGAAGCGTCCGAAACACGCCCAATCAGGGGTAGAGTCAGCGAGCATGGTCGAATCGACGGTTCCGATCCTGCCCTGTCAGGCCCTCCCACCGGTGCTGGAGTTCTACACCGCACTCGGCTTCGAGGTGACCCTCCATCAGAAGAGTCCCAACCCCTACGCCGTCATCCAGCGCGGCGGCATCCAGCTGCACTTCTTCGGCATGAAGCAGTACGACCCGAACGCGTCCTACAGCACCTGTCTGGTCCGCACGGACGACGTGGACGCGTTGCACGCCGCGTTCCGGGAGGGCCTCCGATCCGCCTACGGACGGGTTCCGACACGGGGCCTGCCCCGGCTCGGCCCGGTCGGCGACACCTCGCACGGCGTACGGCAGTTCCTGGTCACCGACCCGGGTGGCAACTGCCTGCGGATCGGTCAGCCGATCCGCGGCGACCAGCGGCACGGGCCGTCCCCCGAGGAGCCGTTCGCGAAGGCGCTGCACCACGCGGCGCTGTTCGCCGACTCGAAGGAGGACCCGGCGGCCGCCGCCCGGGTGCTGGACCGCGCGCTGGCCTCGCCGGGCGGGCCGCCCGAACGGCTGCTGCTGTTCCGCATCCTGGCCCTGCGCGCCGATGTGGCGCAGCGCCTCGCGGACGGCGCGAGCGCCGGGGCGTTCACTCGGCGGGCGGAGGACGTGGCCTCCGAACTCACCGAGGAGGAACGGGAGTCGGTGAACGACGATCTCAAGCGTCTCGCCGACCTGATGGTCTGACGCCGCGTCCGGACCGGGGTGCGCCGCGCCGCCGCGGTGCGACGCACCCGCACGACCGGCCCGCGCGGAGCACCCGCACGGACCGCGCACCCCGCACGGACCGCCACGACCGGCGGACGAGCGGCGCTCAGGACGTCCAGGTGCGGGTGCAGAGCACCAGGCGGTAGCCGTCCGGGTCGGCCACGGTGACGCCGTGCTCGTCCCAGTACGGGTTGTGGGCGGCCACCCGGGTGCCGCCGGCCTCCTCCAGCCGCCGGACCAGCGCGTCGTCGACGGGGGCGCCGAGGTAGACGACGAAGAGGTCGTCGGCGGTGGGCACCGGTTCGACCGGGCGCTCGGGATCACGGGTCAGCTCGAAGTGCCAGCCGCCGCCGGAGGGTCCCACCATGAGCAGGTCGTGCTCGCCGGACACCCGCTCGGTACTGCGCCACAGGACGGCGAGACCCAGGGCGCCGGCGTAGAAGCGTTCGGCCGCGGCGAGGTCCCGGGAGGGGCGCGCGACCCGGACGTGGGTGGCGGAGTCGATCACGGGCGCCGAGCCTACCGGAGCCCCCTGAGGGCCGGTGGACAGCCCCGGCCCGTTCCGGACGGTCCGTCAGAGTCGCCGCAGCCGTTCCTCGTCGCCCGTGCGGGGACAGGTGATGCAGGCGCGGTCGGGCTCGACGGCGTAGTAGAGGCAGCAGCCCAGCCGGGTGCGGGTGTGGTGGCCGCGGCCGTCCTCGCCGTGGAGGCGGCGGAAGTCGGCGGCGCCGAGCAGCGGGTCGGTGTGCCCGGGCAGGACGGCCCCGGCGGCGGCGACGGCGGCGTCCTCGGCACGGCCGGCGCCCGCGCCCACGGGACCGGAACCCACGGCACCGGCGCCCGCGTCCACAGCACCGGAACCGCCGGCCCGGGCGTCCATCTGCTTGCCGAGGTACCAGATCGCCGAGGCGAGGTCGTCGGTGACCATGCCCCAGAGCGCGCGGGTGCCGCGCCGGGTGGGGGCCGCGAAGGCGGCGAGCAGCGGTTCGACGTGGGTGACGACGGCGGAGCGCAGCTCCGCGCGCAGCTCGTCCTCGCCGGGGAGCGTCACATGGGCGCGCGGACGGAGTGCGAGCTCACCGGTGGGGGCGTGCATCCAGAGGTTCGCGCCGTCGATCGACGGCACCCGCCGGGCCAGCAACCACGGGCCGGCGATCAGCACGCAGACCGACCAGAGGTAGTGGTGCAGCAGCCGGGAGGCGGCGACGTGCGGGCGCGGGGCCGTGCCGTGCGCGGCGGCGACGGGGGCGATCCTGGCGGCCTCGCCCGCCAGGGCCGCCGCCAGCGCGCCGCCCGGGCCGGCGGCCGGCAGCCCCGGCCCCGGCTCCGGCGGGGAGGCCAGTTCGGCTGCGGAGTACCAGCCCTGAGCACGGGACGGCGCCGGTTCGTCCGCCGCGAGCAGCCGGACCCTGAGCACCGGGCAGAGCTCCAGCAACTGCCGGTAGTCCGCCTCCAGCGGGTTCGCCGCGGTCGCCGCACAGGGCGCCGTGACGGGCCCGGCGACGGGCAGGGGTGGCCCCGAGAAGATCATCGGCACTCCCGAGATCGTGTTAGGTGAGGCTCACCTTATAGGCAGTCGGAGGCCGCTTCCCGCCACCCCCGGCCGATCGCCCCCCGACCTCCCCGGTACGGACCAATCCGTTCAGGACTTGACGTTATTAGGCTTGCCTAACCTAATATCTCGCCCCGTGCTGACCACCGATCCGCCGGCCGCCGAGGCCCCGGCCCCGAACCGCCGCTCCGCGGCCCGGCTCCCCCTGGTGCTGGCCGCCGGACTCGGCGCGCTCGTGCTGTGCGCCGCCCTGAGCCTGGCGCTCGGCTCGCGCACGATCCCCCTCCACACCGTCGTCGGCGCACTGACCGGGAGCGAACACGGCGGCGACGCCGACGTGGTGACGGGCCTGCGGGTGCCGCGCACGCTGATCGGCCTCGCCGTCGGCGCCGCGCTCGGCGTCGCCGGGGCGGTCGCCCAGGGCGTCACCCGCAACCCGCTCGCCTCGCCGGTCACCCTGGGCATCAACGCGGGCGCGAGCTTCGCCGTGGTCGCCGCGATCTACGCCCTGGAACTCACCCGTCCCGTCGAGTACGTCTGGTTCGCCTTCGCCGGGGCGGCCGTCGCCGCCGTCGCCGCGTACGCGATGTCCCGCCGCGGCGGGGACCTCGACCCGGTGCGGCTCGCGCTCGGCGGCACCGTGCTCACGGTGGTGCTCACCTCGTGGACGTCCGCGCTGATGCTGGCCAGCCACCGGACCCTGGACGAGGCCCGGTTCTGGCTGGCCGGTTCGGTCGCCGGGCGGCAGCTGGACACCCTGCTGCCCGTGCTGCCGTTCCTGCTGCTCGGCCTGGTGGGCGCGTTCGCGGTGGCGCCCTCGCTCGACGCCCTCGCGCTCGGCGACGAGAGCGCCCAGTCGCTGGGCGTGCCGGTGGCCCGGACCAGGGTGCTCGGCGGCGCCGCCGTGGTGCTGCTCGCGGGCTCCGCGGTCGCCGTGGCCGGTCCGGTCGCCTTCATCGGCCTGGCCGCCCCGCACCTGGTCCGCCCGCTGCTGGGCAGCCACCACCGGCGGCTGCTGCCCGGCTGCCTGATCGCCGGTCCGGTGCTGCTGCTCACCGCCGACGTGCTCGGCCGACTGGTCGCCCGCCCCTCCGAACTGGAGGTCGGCATCGTGACGGCCTTCCTCGGCGCACCGCTGCTCGCCGTGCTGGCCCGGAAGGTGGCCCGATGAGCGCGCCCGCCCAGGACCGTTCCGCCGGGGCCGCCGGGACCGCCGGGACCGCCGGGACTACCGGAAGCACCGGAAGCACCGGTGCGGCCGTCCGGAGGGGGACCGCCGGCACCTCGGCGGCCCGCCGCCGCGCCCGGACGGCCGCCTGGTCCGTGGCCGTCGCCGTGCTGCTGGTCCTGCTGACCGGTGTCGCGCTCGGCACCGGACAGGTCGAGATGACCGTCTGGGAGGCGCTGCGCGCGCTGGCCGGTCTCGGCGACTCCGGAAACGTCCTGGTCGTCCAGGAGTTCCGCGCCCCGCGCGTGGTCTCCGCACTGATCGCGGGCGCCGGCCTGGCGGTGGCCGGTTCGATGCTCCAGCGGCTGTTCCGCAACCCGCTCGCCTCGCCCGACACCATCGGCGTCACCGGCGGCGCCTCCTTCGGCGCGGTGCTGATGCTCGCCACCGGCGTCTCGCAGGAGTACGTCCCGCTGGCCGCGCTGGGCGGCGGACTGCTCGCCGCGCTGCTGCTCGGCGGCTTCGCCTGGCGCTCCCGGATGGCCGTCACCCGACTCGTCCTGGTCGGCCTGGCGGTCCAGCAGGGCCTCGCCGCCGCCGTCAACCTGATGATCGTCCGCTTCCCGGCCGAGCTGGCCTCCTCCGCGATGCAGTGGACCACCGGCTCGCTCTACGGCCGCAACTGGACCGAGGTCTGGGTCGGCGGCACCGCCGTCGCGGCCGGGTCCGCCGCCGTGGTGCTCTGCCAACGGCGGGTCGCCGTGCTCGACCTGGGCGACGACTCGGCGGGCGGCCTGGGCCTCGATCCCCGGCGCGACCGCGTCCTGCTGCTCCTGCTCACCATCGCGCTGGCCTCGCTCGCCGCCGCCCTCACCGGGCCGGTCGCGTTCGTCGCGCTCGCCGTGCCGCACCTGGTCCGGCTGCTCGCCGGGCCGCCCACCCTCGGCACGCTCGGCCTCACCGCGCTCACCGGCGCCCTGCTGCTGCTCTCCTCCGACCTCCTCGTGCTCCACGTGATCCCCGTCCACGGCCTGCCGGTCGGTGCCGTCACCGCCACGCTCGGCGCGCCCTGGCTCCTGGTGCTGCTGATCCGCCAGGGCCGGCTTCCCCAGAGGAGCAGCTGATGACCTCAGACGCGACCACCACCGCGAACCCCGGGAACACCGGGAACACCGGGGGCCCCGGTGTTCCCGGGACCGCAGGCGCCGACGGAACCGGTCCCGCCGGTACCGCCGCCCGGGCCTCCCGGCCCGGCGGGACCACCCGCGGGGCGGCCAACCGCCTCGCCGCCCACGGCCTCGGCCTGCGGTACGGCAACCGGACCGTCGTCGAGGGCCTCGACCTCGAACTGCCCGGCAACGCCGTCACCGCGATCGTCGGCCCCAACGCCTGCGGCAAGTCCACCCTGCTGCGCGGGCTGGTCCGGCTGCTCAACCCCGCCGCCGGCACCGTCACCCTGGACGGCTCCGACATCCACCGGATGCCCGCGCGGACGCTCGCCCGGCGGATGGGCCTGCTGCCCCAGCAGCCCGTCACGCCCGAGGCGGTCACCGTCGAGGCACTGGTGCGGCTGGGCCGCTTCCCGCACCAGCGGATGCTCACCCCGTGGTCGAAGGCCGACCAGGCCGCCGTGGAGGAGGCGCTGGAGCGCACCGGCATGACCGGCCTGCGCGACCGGCAGGTGGACCGGCTCTCCGGCGGCCAGCGCCAGCGCGCCTGGATCGCGCTGGCGCTCGCCCAGGACACCGATCTGCTGCTGCTCGACGAGCCCACCACCTTCCTGGACCTGCGCCACCAGCTCGACGTCCTCGACCTGGTCGCCGACCTGCACGCCGAGGCCGGGCGCACCGTCGTCATGGTGCTGCACGACCTCGGCCAGGCCGCCCGCTACGCCGACCACCTGGTCGTCCTCAGGGACGGCCGGCTGGCCGCCGCCGGTGCGCCGGGCGACGTCCTCACCGCCGAGCTGGTGGAGAGCGTCTTCCAGGTGCCGTGCCGGGTGGTGCCCGACCCGGAGACGGGCACCCCGCTGGTCGTCCCCAGAGCCCGGCCCCGGCGCTCCGCCGCCCGGGGCTGATCCCGCCAACGCCCTTCCCGGCCCGCCGCCCCGCGCGCCCGGCCGTCCCACCGGTCCGGCGGCCACCCGTCCGGCCGGCCGTCCCGCCCGCCCGGGGCACGCGCCGGTGCCCCGCCCTGTCCGCTCCCCGCCCTGCCCTGCCCTGCCCAGAGAAGGAACCCCTCATGAACCGCTCCACCCGCGCCCGCAGACTCCCCGTCGCCGTCCTCGCCACCGCGCTCGCCACCACCCTGCTCGCCGCGTGCGGCAGCGGCGGCGACGGCAAGGCCGGCGCCGCCGAGCCCGCCGGGGACGCCGCCACGACCACCGGCCCGGCCGCCGCCTTCCCGCGCAGCGTCGCCCACGCCGCCGGCACCGCCGAGATCAAGGCCCGGCCCAAGCGCGTGGTCGTGCTGGACAGCGGCGAGCTGGACGACGTCACCCTGCTCGGCATCACCCCGGTCGGCGCGGTCTCCCCGCACATGAAGACCGAGGGCGGCTTCCCCGGCTACCTCAAGGACAAGATCAAGGACACCAAGGACGTCGGCCCGATGAACGAGCCGAACCTGGAGCTGATCACCTCCCTCAAGCCCGACCTGATCCTGTCCTCGAAGGTCCGGCACGCCAAGGTCTACGACAAGCTCAACGCGATCGCCCCGACCGTGCTCGCCGAGACCACCGGCTTCCCGTGGAAGGAGAACCTCGCGCTCTACGCCCGGGCGCTGGGCAAGGAGGCGGAGGCCGGGAAGGCGCTCACCGACTACGAGGCCCGTGCCGCCCGGCTCGGCGAGGCGATCAAGGCGAAGAACGGCGGCACCGCGCCGACCGCCTCCGTGGTCCGCTTCGTGGCCGGCCCGACCCGGCTCTACCAGAAGCAGTCGTTCAGCGGTGTCGTGCTCAAGGACGCCGGCCTGGGCCGCCCGGCCTCGCAGGACGTCGACAAGTCGATGCTGGAGGTCAGCGCCGAGCAGATCGACCAGGCCGACGCCGACCTGGTCTTCGTCACGGTCGCCGACGACCCGTCCAGGACCAAGCAGAGCGAGGTCCAGAACACCCCGGTCTGGCAGGGCCTGAACGCCGTGAAGAACAACAAGGTCTTCAACGTGCCGGACGAGACCTGGATGTCGGGCATCGGCGTCCAGGCCGCCGAGGCCATGCTCGTCGACATCGCCGGGGCCGCGGGCGTCGACGCGCCCAAGTAGCCGCCGGGAGGCGCCGGGGAGGGCCCGAGCGGCCCGCCCCGGCCCTCCCCCGTCACCACGTGGAGAGGACCCGCCCCGCCATGCGCCTCTACCTGCTCGCCCTCAACCCGACCGACTCGGTCACCGAGGGATTCCTGCCGGCCGCCGTGCGGCTCGGACTCGACGTCACCGTGCTCACCGACCACGCCGACGCCCACCTGCGCGCCTACGCCGACCTGCCGTCCCCGCCCGAGGTGGTGGCCTGCGCGGTGCACGACTTCCGCGAGGTGGTCGGGCTGATCTCGCAGCGCGCCGCCCACGAGCCCGGCTTCGCCGTCTTCAGCAACAGCGACCACCTCCAGACCCAGACCGCGCTCACCGCCGAGTACTTCGGCCGCCCGGGCAAGGACTGGCGGGCCACCCTGCGGGCCAAGAACAAGGGCCAGCTGCGCCGCCACCTGGCCGGGGCCGGCCTCGACACCGTCCGCTGCGCCGAACTCGCCCCCGGACAGGACCCGTCGGCGCTGCCGGAGCTGCTGCGGGCGGCGGAGGTACCCTTCCCCGTCGTGGTCAAGCCCCGCGAGGGCGTCGCCAGCGAGGACGTCTCCCTGGTCGCCGGCCCCGCCGAACTGGTGCGGCGCGCCGAGGAGGTCCAGGCCCGGCGCCCCGGCGCCGCGTTGCTCGTCGAGGAGTTCCTGGACGGGCCGCTGCACACCCTGGAGACGCTCGGCGACGGCCGCCGCCGGCACGTCCTCGGCGGGTTCCGCACCAGACTCTCCCCGCCGCCGGACTTCGTCGAGGAGCTGCTGGAGTTCGTCCCCGCGCACCCGCCCGCGGTGGTCGCCCAGGTGCTCGCCCAGCTGGACGCGCTCGGCGTCGGGCTCGGCGCCTGCCACACCGAGTTCGTCGTCCAGCCGGACGGCCGGGCCCGGATCGTCGAGGTCAACTACCGCGCCATCGGCGACCAGTGCGACCTCATGCTCGCCGCGGTGCTCGGCATCCCGCTGTTCGAACTCGTCCTCACCGCCCACCTCGGCCACGACCTGCCCGCCGGCCTCGGCGAGCACTGCGCCGGCGCCACCCTGCGCGCCCGCAACGAACCCGTGCTCGCGGACCGCGCCGGGACGCTCACCGCCGCCCCGGGGCCGCACGAGGAGCTGCCCGGGGAACGCGCCGACGGCGTCCGGCTGGTCTACCGGCCGCAGCGCGCGGTCGGCGAACGGCACGAGCACTACCGCACCAACCGGGACTACCTCGGCGTGATCTGGGCGGTCGGCCCCGACCAGGCCACCGCCGACGCCGCCGTCGCCGGCTTCGTGGCGGCCAACCGCTGGGAGATCACCCCATGAGCATCCGCCCCGCCGCCGTACCCGCCCCGCCGGTCGCACCGGTCGCGCCCGCCCCCGCCGCCCCCGCGGAGGCCCTCGCCCTGCGGGTGCTGTCCGCCCTGCTGCGCGAGGACGTGCTCGGGCTGCGCACCGGCAGCACCCTGGAACGGCGGCCCGACGGACCCTGGCTGGTCGCCGCCGGTCACGCGCTCGCCGTCCCCGTCCTGCCCGACGGCTTCCAGAGCGAGTACGCCGCCCGGCTCCCGCGCGTCGAACACGACGGCCGCCCGGCCGACGGCCTGGACGCCGTCCTCGCGGTGTTCGCCGGACTCGCCGACGCCGAGGACCGCCCCGGCTGGGCGGCCTTCGCCGAGGAGTGCCGCCAGACCCTCGCCACCATGGAGCTGCACGAACGGGTCCGCGCCGAGGTCCACACCGCGCTCACCGACCTGTACGGCGCCGACCCGGCCGGCTGGACCGGCCCCGCCGCCGCCCTCGGCCACGACACCCTGGCCGCCTACCTCGACCACCCGGTCTACCCCACCGCCCGCGGGCGGGCCGGCCTCGACGAGTCCCACCTGCGGGCCCACGCCCCCGAGTTCCACCCGGCCTTCGCGCTGCGCTGGCTCGCCCTGCCGGCCGGCACCCTCACCCGGCACGGCGACCGCCCGCTGCCCCGCTGGTGGCCCACCCCGAGCTGGCTCGGCCTCGACCTGCCCGGCGGCGACCGGGCCTGGGAGACCCTGCCGGTCCACCCGCTCACCGTCGGCCCGGCCCTGGACGGGGCGCTGCGCGCGGCCGGCCTGGCCGGCCGCGCCGTGCTCGCCGACCGCCCCTACCTCACCGTCCTGCCCACCCTGTCGATGCGCACCGTCGCCGTCGCCGAGGACCCGGTCCACCACCTGAAGCTGCCGCTCGCCACCGCCACCCTGGGCCGGCTCAACCGGCGCACCATCAAGCCGGGCACCCTGCGCGACGGCGCCGCCGGACAGCGGCTGGTCGAGGCCGCGGCGGCCCGCGAGCCGCGGTTCGCCGGGCGGATCCTGCACGCCGACGAGCAGACCTGGGCGCACGCCGGACACGAGCTGCTGGCCGTGCTGCTGCGCCGTCAGCCGGACGGCCTGGAACGGTCGGTGACCGTTCCGCTCGCCGCCCTGCTCGCCCCGGCCCCCGGCGGGCGCCTGGTCATCGACCACCTCGCCGACCGTTTCTTCGGCGGCGAGGTGGTCGCGCTCTACGACGCCCTGCTGGAACTGCTGCTGGACTGGCAGACCACCCTCTTCGGCCACGGCGTCGCCCTGGAGTCCCACCAGCAGAACACCTCCCTGGTGCTCGACGAGGACGGCGGACTGCGCCTGCTCCTCAAGGACGACGACGGCCCCCGCGTACACCCCGGCCGGCTCGCCGCCGGGCTCGGCGAACTCGCGCCCGCACCGGAGGAGTTCGACGACACCCGGATCCTGGTCGCCGACGACCGGCCGCTGACCGACCTGTTCACCACCGTCACCGGCCACCTGTGCACCGGTTCCCTGGCCTTCGGCCTCGCCGCCCACGGCCGCGCCGGTCTCGGCGAACTGCTCGCCCTGCTGCGCGAACGGCTCGCCGAGGCCGTCGACCGGACCGGGCCCGCCGCCGGGCCGCTGCGCACCGCGCTGCTCGACGCCGAACGGCTGCCGGTCAAGGCGATGGTCACCGCCGGCACCCTGCTCGACAAGCGGCGCTCGGGCGCCGCCGACATCAACAAGCACTACACCGACGGCCCGAACTACCTCCTCCCGCAGGCCCGTTCCGCACCCGGAGCGAGGTCGCCCCGGTGACCGTCGGCGCGCTGCCCCGGCGGCCCGGCCCGGAGTCCGCCCGCCCGGGGGGACTCGGCCGCCGCCAGGTGCACGCCGTCGCCGCCTGCTACTTCGTCGCCTCCTTCGCCGCCCTCGGCCTGCCGCCCTACCTGACCGCGATCCTGCCCGGGCTCGGCGACCCGGACGGCCACTGGGCGGGCGTGCTGTACATCGTGCCGACGGTGTTCAGCGCACTCGGCGCCCCGTTCTGGGGCCGGCTCGCCGACCGCTTCGGCCGCAAGCGCCTGCTGATGCGCGCCCAACTCGGCCTCACCGTCTCCTTCCTGCTGGCCGGCGCCGCCGACTCGCTGACCGGCTTCACCCTCGCGCTCGTCCTCCAGGGCTTCCTCGGCGGCACCTTCGCCGCCACCAACTGCTACCTGGCCGCCGCGCTCGACGGCGCGCGGCTGTCCCGGGCGCTCACCCTGATGCAGGGCAGCGCCAGGGCCGCGCTGGTGGCCGCACCGGTCCTGGTGGGCACGCTCTCACCGTGGATCGACCCGCACCGGCAGTACCTGCTGATGGCCGTCCTGCCGCTGACCGCCGCCGGCTTCCTCACCCTGCTGCCGGAACCGGGGCGGCCGACGGCCCGCACCGCCGGCGCCACTCCGCCCGCCGCCGCTCCGACGGGCCCGGTACCGGCGGACGCCCCCGCGGGCGGTGGCCCCGACGGCGGCCGGGCGGCCGGCGGCGGCGAGGCCGCCGGGGCCCCGGACCCGACCCCGCTGCGCACCCTCTACCTCCTCGAATTCGCCTTCGTCTTCGCCACGATCATCTCCTTCCCGTACCTGATAGCCCTGGCCCAGGAGCGCCTCCCCGGGGTCTCCGGCACCACCACCGGCGTGCTGTTCGCCCTGCCGCACCTGTGCTACCTGGCGTTCGCCGCCCGCACCCACACCGCCGTCCTGCGCCGCCCGCACACCGGGCTCGCCCTGGGCTTCGTCCTGGTCGCGCTCGGCCTGGCCGGGCACGCGCTCGCCGGATCGCTGCCGCTCTTCGTCGCCGTCCGCCTGTTGCTCGGCGCCGGGCTCACCCTCGGCCTGGTCTCCCTCGCGGTGCTGGCCGCCGAGGCCGCCCGCGGCCGGGCCCCGGGGCGGATGTTCGGCACGCTCGAACTCGTCTCCAAGGGCGGCGCCGTGGCCGCAGGCGCCGTCGCGGCGCTGGTCAACGGCCGCTACGGCGCCTCCGCCCCCGTGCTGGCCGGCACCGCCGCCGCACTCCTGGCCGCCGCCGCGGCCACCGCGCTCTCCTCCCCCGTCCGCCAGCGTTGGAGTCACCCATGACCCACCAACTGCCCACCGCCGACCACGCGGTGGCCCACACCCTGCTCAACTGCCTGGTGCGGGAGGTGTCCGCGCCCGAGCACCAGACCGCCGTCGCCGACGGCCGGCTGCTGCTGCGCCTGCCCCGGCGCGGCGTCCTGCTCCGGGTCGCCCTGCGCCGCACCTCACTGCTCGGCGCGCACCGCTTCACCGGCCCGGTCGAGGAACAGCACGCCGACGGCTGGCGGGAGTCCGACTGGCGCGAGCTCGCCCGGCACGTCCTGGGGGAACTGGAGCTGCGCACCGGGACCGTCAACGAGGAGTTCCTCGGCCAGCTCGCCTCCAGCCACGCGGCCGTCGCCGCCGCGCTGCACGCCCGGCCCGCCCCCGGGCCGGACCGCTACCTGGAGTCGGAGCAGGCCCTGCTGTTCGGCCACCGCTTCCACCCCGCCCCCAAGTCCCGCTCCGCCGATCGCGGCGACTGGCGCGACTACGCCCCCGAGGCCCGTGCCGCGTTCCCGCTGCACCGCCTCGCCGTACGGCGGGAACTCGTCGCGGAGTCCTCCGCCGATCCGGCCGCGACCGCACTGCTCGACGGACTCGGCGAGGTCCCGGACGGCTACCGGCTGCTGCCCGCCCACCCCTGGCAGTACCGGCTGATCGGTGACCACCCGCTGCTGCGCGGCGCACTGGAGAGCGGGGACGTCCTCGACCTCGGCCCCGGCGGAACCCCCTTCGCGGCCACCGCCTCGGTCCGCACCCTGGCCGGCGCGGGCGCGTTCCTCAAGTTCAGCCTGAACGTGCGGATCACCAACTGCCTGCGCAAGAACGCCGCCTACGAGCTGACCGGCGCGGTCGCCCTCACCCGGCTGCTCGCCCCGGTGCTGGCCGGCCTCGCCGAACGGTTCCCGGCCGCGGCCGTGCTGCGCGAGCCGGCGTTCCGCACCCTCGCCCTGCCCGGCGCCGACGGCCGGCCCGACCGGACGCTGTACGAGGGGTTCGGCCTGATCGTCCGCGAGGGCCTCGGCGACGCGCTGCGCCCCGGCGTCACCCCGCTGCTGGCCGCCGCCGTCGCCGACGAGTACCCGACCAGCTCGGCGCACGTCTCGCGGCTGCTGGCGGGCCCGGAGGGACCGGCGGATCCCGCCGACCCGGCCCGGGCGCTCGACTGGTGGACGGCCTACCTGCGGCTGCTGATCCCGCCGGTGCTGGCCGCCTACTTCGACCACGGTGTGGTGCTGGAACCGCACCTGCAGAACGTGCTGATCGGCGTGGATCCGGACGGCCGCCCGGCCCAGGTGCTCTTCCGCGACCTGGAGGGCACCAAGCTGCTCCCGGAGCGGCACGCCGCGCTGCTCGCCGCGCTGCCGCCCGAGGTGGCGGGGCCGATGGCGTACGACGCCGAGCGGGGCTGGGACCGGGTGGTCTACTGCCTGTTCGTCAACCACGTCGCCGAACTGCTCGCCGCCCTCGCCGACCTGTACCCGGCGGCGGAGGGCGCGCTCTGGGAGGCGGTGCGCCGCGTCCTGGTGGAGTACGCCGGCGCGCACGGCTGCCCGCCCCGGCTGCGCGCACTGCTCGCGGGCGTGCCGCTGCCCGGCAAGGCCAACCTGCTGACCCGCTGGGAGCGCAAGGCCGACCGCGCGGCCGGGTACGTCCGGCTGGCCTCGCCGCTGGCCCGCTCGGTGCTGGCCTCGGCCGCCGACACCGCCACCGCCACCGCCACCGCGGTCAGCAGCGGCTGCGGCACCGGTGCCGGGGCCGGCCCCGTCGCCCCGGCCGTCCCCACCGTCCCTGCCGTTCCTGCCGGAAGGACCCGATGACCACCGCCGAAGCCGCCGACACTGCCGGAACCGCCGGGAGCGAGGGCACCGGGAGCACCGCCGGAACGCCCGGCACCGTCGGGCCCGACGGCGCCACCGGGGCCGTCCGCCGCCACGTCGCCGGGCTGACGCCCGAGCAGCTGCCCGCCTACGTCCTCGACCTGCCGGCCCTGCGGGCGCACGCCGCCGCCGTCCGGGCCGCCCTGCCCGGACGCGTCGAGCTGTACTACGCCGCCAAGGCCAACCCCGAGGCGCCGGTGCTGGCCGCGCTGCGGGGCTCGGTGGACGGCTACGAGGTGTCCAGCGGCGGCGAGCTGGCGCACGTCCGGACGGTGGCCCCGGACGCGCCGCTGGCGTTCGGCGGACCAGGCAAGACGCCCGCCGAGATCGCCGCCGCGGTCGACGCGGGCGTGCACCGCTGGCACGTCGAGAGCGAGCAGGAGCTGTACCGGCTCGCCGCCGTGCTCGCCGACCGGCCGGAGGCGGTGGTGGACGTGCTGCTGCGGGTCAACCTGCCGGTCGGGGCGGGCGCGCTGGACTCGGTGGCGCTGGCGATGGGCGGCCGGCCGACGCCGTTCGGGCTGGACCCGGACCGCGCCGCGGCCGCCGTCCGGCTGCTCACCGAGCCGGTCGGCCCACTGGGCCCGGTCCGGCGCCGGCTGCGGCTGCGCGGGGTGCACGCCCACCTGGCGAGCGGGCTGGCCGCGAAGGAGCAGCTGGCGCTCGCCGAGCGGATCGTCGGCTGGTCCGTGCGGCTCGCGGAGCGGCACGCGTTCGCCCTGGACGAGGTCAACGTGGGCGGCGGCATGGCGGTCGACTACGCCGACCCGGCGGCCCGGTTCGACTGGGCCGCGTTCGGCGAGGGCCTGGACGGGCTGCTGGAGCGCCACCCCGGACCGGTCCTGCGGATCGAACCGGGCCGCTCGCTCACCGCGTACTGCGGGTGGTACGCCACCGAGGTGCTGGACGTGAAGCGCAGCCACGGCGAGGACTTCGCGGTCGTCCGGGGCGGCACCCACCACCTGCGCACCCCGGCCACCCGGGGCCACAGCCAGCCGTTCGGCGTCCTGCCGGTCGCCGACTGGCCGCACCCGTGGGCCCGCCCGGCCGTCACCGGCGGCCGGGCCACCCTGGCGGGCCAGCTCTGCACCCCCAAGGACGTGCTGGCGCACGACGCACCGGCCGCGGCCGGGCTGCGCAGCGGCGACCGGGTGCTGTTCGGGATGGCCGGCGCGTACGCCTGGAACATCTCCCACCACGAGTTCCTCATGCACCCCCGCCCCGGCTTCCACTACCTGGACGGGGCTCCGCAGGGGGCGCCGGAGGGAACGCCGGACGGGCCGCGGTGACGGCCCGCCGGGGGCCGGAATCCGTCGCCGGCCGCCCCGTTTCCGGCCCGCCGCACGCCGACTCCGCACTGACGTGCGAAAGTGGTACCCGGCGAAGGGAGCGCGCAGGTGCTGATGGAGAAGGTGGCGGAGATCATCGCCGAGGCCTCGGCCGAGGCGGTCGAGCCCCGGTTCCGGGCGCTGGCCGCCGGTGAGGTGATGGAGAAGGCCCCCGGCGAGGTGGTCACCGTCGCCGACCGGGAGGCAGAAGTGATCATCGCCCGGCGTCTGCGCGAGCTGCTGCCGGTCCCGGTGGTCGGCGAGGAGGCCGTCGCCGCGGACCCGGACCTCGCCCGGGCCCTGCACTCGGCGCCCGCGGTCTGGCTGGTCGACCCGGTCGACGGCACCGCCAACTTCGTGGCCGGCCGGCCCGAGTACGCGGTGATGGTCTCCCTGGTGCGAGACGGCCGCACGGTCGCCTGCTGGATCCGCCAGCCCGTCACCGCCACCACCTACACCGCCGAACTCGGCTCCGGCGCCTGGCGCGACGGCCACCGCCTGACCCGCACGCCCGCGGGACCGGACCCGGCCAAGTGGCGCGGCTCGGTGAAGAGCCGCTTCCTCGACCCGTCCCGGCGCCGTCTGGTGGAGGCCAACACGGCCGCCTTCGGCGAGCTGACCGCGGGACGGCACGCCGCCGGCATCGAGTACCCGGACATCGCCGAGGGCGCGGCGGACTTCATGTTCTACTGGCGCACCCTGCCCTGGGACCACGCGCCCGGTTCGCTCCTCGTCACCGAGGCCGGCGGCCGCTCCGCCCGCCTCGACGGCACCCCGTACCGGCCGGAGGCCCCGGACTGCGAGGACGGCCTGCTGGTCGCCGCCGACCCGGAGACCTGGGAGCGCTGCCGCGCGATCCTGTTCGCGCCGTAGGGCGTCCGCGCCTCGGCGGATCCGCGCCGCGGGAGATCCGCT
>NZ_JBHJRC010000057.1:0-34361 GCF_042261735.1 Kitasatospora sp. NPDC056327
GCGCACGCCCGGTCCGGTGCGCGCGGGCGGACCTCCGGAGCATCAGGCGATGCGGTCCAGCACGATCGGGTTCGGGGTGAACCCGGTGCCGGCCGGGGCGACGGTGACGGCGCCGGCGAGGGCCTCGATCGCGTAGCCGAAGCGCTCGGGGGTGTCGGTGTGCAGGGTCAGCAGGGCCTGGCCCGCCTCCACGGTGTCGCCGGGCTTGGCGTGCATCTCGACGCCGGCGCCGGCCTGCACCGGGTCCTCCTTGCGGGCCCGGCCCGCGCCCAGGCGCCAGGCGCAGACGCCCACCGCGTAGGCGTCCAGGCCGGTGAGCACGCCGGAGGCCGGGGCCGGGACGACGTGCTGCTCGCGGGCGACCGGCAGCGGGGCGTCGACGTCGCCGCCCTGGGCGGAGATCATCCGGCGCCAGTGGTCCATCGCGGAGCCGTCGCGCAGCGCGTCGGCCGGGTCCTTGCCGTGCACGCCCGCGGCGGCGAGCATCTCGCGGGCCAGCGCCAGGGTGAGCTCGACGACGTCGGCGGGGCCGCCGCCGGCCAGCACCTCGACGGACTCGCGGACCTCCAGCGCGTTGCCCGCGGTGAGGCCGAGCGGGGTGGACATGTCGGTGAGCAGGGCGACCGTGTTGACGCCGGCGGTGGTGCCGAGGCCGACCATGGTGCGGGCCAGCTCGCGGGCGTCGTCGATGTTCTTCATGAACGCCCCGGAGCCGACCTTGACGTCCAGGACGAGCGCGCCGGTGCCCTCGGCGATCTTCTTGGACATGATCGAGGAGGCGATCAGCGGGATCGCCTCGACGGTGCCGGTGACGTCGCGCAGCGCGTACAGCTTCTTGTCGGCCGGGGCGAGGCCGTCGCCGGCCGCGCAGATGACCGCGCCGGCGTCCCGCAGCACCCGCAGCATCTCCTCGTTGGAGAGCAGGGCGCGCCAGCCGGGGATGGACTCCAGCTTGTCGAGGGTGCCGCCGGTGTGGCCGAGGCCGCGGCCGGACAGCTGCGGAACGGCGGCGCCGCAGGCCGCGACCAGCGGGGCGAGCGGCAGGGTGATCTTGTCGCCGACGCCGCCGGTGGAGTGCTTGTCGCTGGTGGGCCGCGCGAGCGAGGAGAAGTCCATCCGGACGCCGGAGCGGATCATCGCGTCCGTCCAGCGGCTGATCTCGCCCGGGTTCATGCCGTTCAGCAGGATGGCCATGGCCAGGGCGGACATCTGCTCGTCGGCGACCTCGCCGCGGGTGTAGGCGTCGATGACCCAGTCGATCTGAGCGTCGCTCAGCTCTCCGCGGTCGCGCTTGGTCCTGATGACGGAGATGGCGTCCATGGTTGCTCCATTGCTCCAAGAGAGGTTCAGAAAGCGGAGGTGTTCGAAAACGAAGAGTGCCGCGGGCGGACCGATCAGGTCCGACCCGCGACACTCTACGCGCGTAACAAACGGCAGGGCCAGAGCCGCTCCGCTACAGCCGCTCGGGGCCGAAGGCGTCGGGCAGGACCTCGCTCATCGGCCGCACGCCGGACGGCAGCTCGATCAGCAGCTCCGGTCCGCCGTGCTCGTACAGCAGCTGGCGGCAGCGCCCGCACGGCATCAGCAGCTCGCCGGCCCCGTCCACGCAGGTGAAGGCGGTCAGCCGGCCGCCGCCGGTGGCGTGCAGGGTGGAGACCAGGCCGCACTCGGCGCACAGCCCGAGCCCGTACGAGGCGTTCTCCACGTTGCAGCCCGTGACCACCCGGCCGTCGTCCACCAGCGCGGCGGCGCCGACCGGGAACCTGCTGTACGGCGCGTACGCGCGGCCCATCGCCTCGCGCGCGGCCGTCCGCAGCGCCGGCCAGTCGACCGCCGTCTCCCCGGCCGCCGTCACTTGCCCTGGCCCTTGCGGTAGATCTGCCCGTCGGCCTTCGGCGGCCGCAGCCGCTGCGAGGCCAGCGAGAGCACCACCAGGGTGATCACGTACGGCGTCGCGACGATCAGCGGACGCTGCACCTCCTCGGTGGTGAAGTACCAGACGAACAGACCGCCGGAGACCACCGCGGAGATCGCCCCGGACGTGAACCTGCGGCGGTAGAGGTGCCAGGCCGCCAGCAGCACCATCGCGATGGCGACCACCAGGATCAGCACGTGCACCGACTCCGGGTCGCGCAGCTGGAGGCTGTCGGTGAAGCCGAACAGGCCGGCGCCGACGGCGAGGCCGCCCGGCATCCAGTTGCCGAAGATCATCGCCGCGAGGCCGATGAAGCCGCGGCCCAGGGTCTGGCCGTCCTTGTAGAAGTGCGCGGCGACCAGCGAGAGGTACGCGCCGCCGAGACCCGCGAAGGCGCCCGAGGCGACGACCGCCAGGTACTTGTACTTGTAGACGTTGACGCCCAGCGACTCGGCGGCGGTCGGGTTCTCGCCGCAGGAGCGCAGCCGCAGACCGAAGACGGTCCGCCACAGGGCGAAGTAGCTGGCCACGATCAGCACGCCGGCCAGGATCACGACCACCGACAGGTTGGTGACCAGGCCGCCCAGCACGCCGGCCACGTCGGAGACCAGGAACCAGTGGTGGGACTCGATGTCCTTCAGCCAGGAGGACAGGCCCGGGACGGTGAGGTACGGCAGCGGATCGGCCGGCGGGGACTGGTTCGCACCGGCGCCCACCGAGATGTAGTCCTTGTAGTAGATCCGGTTGACGTACGCGCAGATGCCGGGGATCAGCAGGTTGATGCCGACGCCGGAGACGATGTGGTCGACGCCGAAGGTCACCGTGATGACCGCGTGCAGCAGACCGCCGAGCGCACCGCCGAGCATGCCGGCCACCAGGCCGAACCAGGGGTTGACCAGGTAGCCGCCCCAGGCCCCGCAGAAGGTGCCGGCGACCATCATGCCTTCGAGGCCGATGTTGACGACGCCGGCCCGCTCGGACCAGAGACCGCCGAGACCGGCCATGCCGATCGGGACGGCCGCGCCGAGAGCCGCGGTGATCTGCCCGGAGGAGGTCAGCGAGTGGTTGTCGGTGATCATGCCGACGGCCGAGAAGAGGACGAGGGCACCGGCGATCAGCAGCAGCACCACCGGCCAGGTCAACTTGCGCTTCTTGGCGGGCGCGCCGCCGGACGTCTTCGCGCGGACTGCCGTAGCGGTGCTCACGCCGACACCTCCTTCTTCTGGGCGGCCGCGGCGGCAGCCTGGGCGGCGAGTTCGGCGCCGACCTTCTGCTGCTGGCGCTTCAGGCCGTAGCGGCGGACCAGCTCGTAGGCGACGACGACGCAGATGACGATGGTGCCCTTCATGACGTCGACGATCTCGAACGGGAACTCACCGTTCTGCGGCAGCGGCAGCTGGGAGCCGGTCGAGTCGAGGAACGCGAAGAGCAGGGCGGCGAAGGCCATGCCGATCGGGCTGTTGCGGCCGAGCAGGGCGACCGAGATGCCCAGGAAGCCGAGGCCCGGCTGGAAGCTCTGCCCGAAGTAGTACGAGTTCTGCGTCAGCTCGGGCAGGCCGATCAGGCCGGCCAGCGCGCCGGAGACCGCCATCGAGGTGATGACCATGCGCTTGACGTTGACGCCGGACGCGGTGGCCGCGCTCTCCGAGCGGCCGGTGGCACGCAGGTCGAAGCCGAAGCGGGTGCGGTTCAGGGTGAACTGGAACGCCACGCCGACCACGACGGCGATCACGATGAAGCCCCAGAGCGGGCCGCCGTCGGTCCCGATCGAGAAGAAGTGGCTCGACTCCGAGATCGGCGCGGTCTGGATGGAGTTGCTGGTGGTGCCCTTCTCCGGCGCGAAGATGCCGGGGACGAGCAGCAGGCCGACCACCGCGGTGGCGATCGAGTTCAGCATGATGGTCGAGATGACCTCGCTGACGCCGCGGTAGACCTTCAGCAGGCCGGCGACGCCCGCCCACATGCCGCCGACCAGCATCGCGGTCACCAGCAGCAGCGGGATCTGGACGATCGCCGGGAGGTCGACCTGGCTGCCGACGAAGGCGGCGAACAGCGCGGCGATCTTGTACTGGCCCTCGACGCCGATGTTGAAGAGGTTCATGCGGAAGCCGAAGGCGGCGGCCGCGGCGGCGAGGTAGTACGTGGTGGACCGGTTGAGGATGGCCACCTGGCCGTCCGACTTGGTGCCGTACGTGATCATCACGTTCCAGGCGTCGAACGGGTTCTTGCCCGAGGTCGCCAGGAGCAGCGAGCAGATGACGAGGGACAGCACGACGGCGAGCACCGGCGCCGCCAGGGCGAGCACGATCTTCTCGCCGCTGAACCGCTGCGCCGGGCCGCCCTTGGCCGCGGGTGCGGCGGGGGCGGTGGGCGCGGGCTTGGGACTGGTCATGTGGCTACTCCCCCGCCTGCTGGTCGTCGGCGGTGTCGGTGGGGGTGTCGGACGGCGCTGCTTCGGTGCCCTCGGCCGCGCGGGCCTGCGCCTCGGCGAGGGCCTCCGGCTCGGACTCCAGGTGGCCGCCGGCGGCACCGGTCATCGCGGTGCCGAGGTCCTCGGCGGTCACGGTGGCCGGGTCGGCGTCGGCGACCAGCCGGCCGCGGTAGATCACCCGGATGGTGTCGGAGAGGCCGATCAGCTCGTCCAGGTCGGCGGAGATCAGCAGCACCGCGAGGCCGGCCCGCTGGGCGACCCGGATGTGCTCCCAGATCTGCGCCTGGGCGCCGACGTCCACGCCGCGGGTGGGGTGGGCGGCGATCAGCAGCTTGGGCTCGTGGCTCATCTCGCGGCCGACGATCAGCTTCTGCTGGTTGCCGCCGGAGAGCGAGGCCGCGGTGACCTCGATGCCGGGGGTGCGGACGTCGTACTCCTCGACGATCCGCTGGGTGTCCCGGCGGGCGGCGGCCGGGTCGAGCAGCGGCCCCCTGGAGTTGGGACGCTCGCTGACGTGGCCGAGGATCCGGTTCTCCCAGAGCGGGGCCTCCAGCAGCAGGCCGTGCCGGTGGCGGTCCTCGGGGATGTAGCCGATGCCGGCCTCGCGGCGGGCCCTGGTCAGGGTGCCGGAGAGGTCCTTGCCGTCCAGGGCGACGGTGCCGCCGTCCAGCGGGAGCATGCCCATGACGGCCTCGACCAGTTCGGCCTGGCCGTTGCCCTCGACGCCGGCGATGCCGAGGATCTCGCCCTTGTGGATGCGCAGCGAGATGTCGTCGAGGACGACGCGCTCGATGCCCTCGGCGTCGGTCCTGGCGATCCGCAGGCCCTCGACGCGCAGCATCTCGTCGGTGGTGACGGTCGACTCGCGGCTCTCCGGGGAGGGCAGCTCGGCGCCGACCATCAGCTCGGCGAGCTGGCGGGCGGTGACGTTCGCCGGGTCGGCGTCGCCGACGGTGGTGCCGCGGCGGATGACGCTGATCGCGTCGGCCACCGAGAGCACCTCGTGCAGCTTGTGCGAGATGAAGATGACGGTGACGCCCTCGGACTTCAGTTCCCGCAGGTTGTCGAACAGCGCGTCGACCTCCTGCGGGACGAGCACCGCGGTGGGCTCGTCGAGGATGAGGATCTTGGCGCCGCGGTAGAGCACCTTGAGGATCTCGACGCGCTGGCGGTCGGCGACCCCGAGGTCCTCGACCAGCGCGTCCGGGCGCACGCCCAGGCCGTACTGGTCGGAGATCTCCCTGATCTTCTTCCTGGCGCCGGCGCCGATGCCGTGCAGGTGCTCGCCGCCGAGGACGACGTTCTCCCAGACGGTGAGGTTGTCGGCGAGCATGAAGTGCTGGTGCACCATGCCGATGCCGCGCGCGATGGCGTCGCCGGGGCTGTTGAACTCACAGGTCTCGCCGTTGATCGCGATGGTGCCCTCGTCCGGCTTCTGCATGCCGTAGAGGATCTTCATCAGCGTCGACTTGCCGGCGCCGTTCTCGCCCATGAGGGCGTGCACGGTGCCGGTGCGGACGGTGAGGTTGATGTCGTGGTTGGCCACGACGCCGGGGAAGCGCTTGGTGATGCCGCGCAGTTCGACGGCCGGTGTCGCCGTCCCCGCGCTGGGGTTACCGCCCGTGGTCCGGGCGGGTTCGGATGCGGTGATGGCGGTCTCCTGGTGGTCTGGAGGCGCGTCGTTGCGCTGGAGGGCCAAAAGCGGGAAAGCGGGGGGGACGGGACGGGGCCCGGGGGTACGCACTGAGCGCACCCTTCCGGGCCCCTCCCTGATGTTGCGTCCATCATGGCGCTGCCGGGCAGGCGGCAGCGGCAGCGACGGTCCGGTCGAGCCGTCAGCCGAGCTTCGACGGGTCGGTCGGGATGGTGGTGGCGCCGCTCTTGATGGCGTTGGCCGCCTCGTCGAGCTTGGCCTTGATGTCGTCGATCTTGTTGCCGGTGGTGGCGAGCGAGACACCGTCGGCCTTGAGGTCGAAGTTCTTCACCCCGGTGAAGATCTGGCCCTTCTTGGCGGACTCGATGTACGAGAACACGGCCTTGTCGACGTTCTTGACCATCGACGTCATGATGCTGTTCTTGTACTTGGCCAGAGCCGGCTGGGCGGCCTGGTCGGAGTCGACGCCGATGGCCATCGCGCCCTGCTTGTTGGCGACGGCCTCGATGGCGCCGTTGCCGGAGGAGCCGGCGGCGGTGTAGATGACGTCCGCGCCCTTGTCGAGCTGGCCCTGCGCGGCCTCCTTGCCCTTGTCCGGGGCGGCGAAGCCGGAGAAGTCCGGCGGGGTGGTCAGGTAGGTGACGTCGACCGGCATGTTCGGGTCGACGGACTTGACGCCCGCGCGGTAGCCCGCCTCGAACTTCTTGATCAGCTCGGACTGCACACCGCCGATGAAGCCGACGTGCTTGGTCTTCGACTTGTTGGCGGCGGCGACACCGGCCAGGTAGGAGCCCTCCTGCTCGGCGAAGAGCAGCGAGGTGACGTTCGAGGGCTGCTCGGCGTCGGTGGAGTCGATGATCGCGAACTTGACGTTCGGGTTCTCCTTGGCGATCTTGTTGACCGCCGGCTGGTACACGAAGCCGACCGCGATGATCGGGTTGTAGCCCGCGGAGACCAGGTTCTTGAGGCGGGTCTCCTTGTCGGCCTCGGCCTCACCGGTCTTGGCGTCGGCCTCGGTGACCGCGACACCCAGCTCGGACTTGGCCTTGTCCAGGCCACGGGCGGCGGAGTCGTTGAACGACTGGTCGCCACGGCCGCCGATGTCGTAGGCCATGCCGACCTTCAGGCCACCGTCGGACGAGCCGGCGGAGGCGGTGGTGTCGTTGCTCTTTGCGCCGCAAGCGGCGAGCGAGGCGATGCCCAGGGAACCCGAGAGCACAACCGCGGCGAGCTTAGTAGAACGGCGCAAGGGAGTTTCTCCTTCTCACACGCACCCGATGAGCGTGGTCGGACGCCACCGTAACGCGCGTAGAACACGGTTGTGTCACAGTGCGCCGGAGCGTTGGGGTTGTTATCAAACCGTGGTGGAAACCGGCGCGCCCAGTCTACGGAACGAAAAATACGACCGGTATGACGACAAACCGGACACCCCTGGGGGGTGTCCGGTTCCGGTCGGTGCGAGTCGGTACGGATCGGTACGAGTCGGTACGAGTGGGAGCGCGGGGGACGTCAGGGCGTACCAGGCTCCAGCGCCAGGGCGGTGAACAGCTCGACGCCGACCCCGATCGCCCGCTCGTCGACGTCGAAGCGGCCCTGGTGCAGGTCCCGGACGGTGGCGTCCCCGGGGGCGCGGACGCCGAGCCGGGCCAGCGCGCCGGGCGCGTGCTCCAGGTACCAGGAGAAGTCCTCCCCGCCGAGCGACTGCTCGGTGTCCTCCACCACGGTCGCGCCGCCGCGGCCGAAGCGCGCGGTCATCGCCGCCTCCAGCAGGCCCACCGAGACCGCCTCGTTGACCACCGGCGGCACGCCCCGGTGGTAGTCCAGCGTCCACTTGGCCCGGTAGGTCTCGGCGAGCTTGGCGATCAGCTCGTGCAGCAGGTCCGGGGCCTCCCGCCAGCCGGCCAGCTCCAGGCAGCGGACGGTGCCCTCCAGCTCCCCGTGCTGCGGGATGACGTTCGGCGCGGAGCCGGCCGCGATCCGGCCCCAGACCAGCGAGACGCCCCAGCGCGGGTCCATCCGGCGGGCCAGCGCGGCCGGCAGCTCGGCGGCGGTGCGGGCGATCGCGGTGACCAGGTCGGTGGTCAGGTGCGGACGCGCGGTGTGGCCGCCGGGGCCGTCCAGGTGGAGCACCAGGCGGTCGCAGGCCGAGGTGATGGCGCCCACCCGCAGGCCGACCCGGCCCACCTCCACCTTGGGGTCGCAGTGCACGGCGAAGATCCGTCCGACGCCCTCCATGCCGCCGGCCGCGATGACGTCGAGCGCGCCGCCGGGCATGACCTCCTCGGCGGGCTGGAAGACCATCCGGACCGGGCGGCGCAGCTCACCGCCGCGGGCCGCCTCGGCGAGCACCAGCGCGGTGCCGAGCAGCACCGAGGTGTGCACGTCGTGGCCGCAGGCGTGGGCCCGGCCGGGGACCGTCGAACGGTAGGGGACGTCGGTCTTGGCGTCGTCGATCGGCAGGGCGTCGATGTCGGCGCGGAAGGCCAGGATCTCCGCCCCGGCCGGGGCGGATCCGGGAACGATGTCGACGAGCATTCCGGTGCCGCCCGGGAGGATCCGGGGGGCGAGGCCGGCGGCGACCAGACGGTCGCGCAGCAGGCCGGTGGTACGGAACTCCTGGCGGCCCAGCTCCGGGTGCCGGTGCAGGTCCCGCCGGAAGGCGATCAGCTCGGGCTCCAGCGCCCGGACCCGGTCGCGGAGACCGGCGGCGGGGCGGGCAGCGGTGAGGGTGACGGCCGACTGGGCGGACTCACGACGGTTCATCTCCCCAACAGTAGGCCTGTTGGGGGGATTTGGCCCGACTTCCCGCAAAGAAGTCCCCGGATGGGCGCATACCGGCCGCGCTGGTGGGTATGACATCTTGTTTCAGCCGCCTTCCCCATGATGCCTGCCCTGTGCAACGACCACCGGCGATCAAGGTCACGGCGGGCTCGACCGGGCGGTTGACGGCCGCCCGGACGGCTCCGCACGGGTTCCGGACGCCCGAACATTGGCTCAAAAGCGTTCGACCGGAACATGCCGGCCCTCGCACACCGCGCCCCGCACAGCGCGCCCCGGGCCGAAGGGGCCCCCGGGCGGCCGGGCCTCCGGATCCCGGGGCCGGGCGGGCCGGCCGGCGGTCCCGGGGTCCGCCGCGGGTTCGGCCGGCGGGTCCGCTCCTCCCGCGGTCCGGCGCCGGCGGCCTTGAGATGATCGGCCGAACCGACCGGACATCTCAGGAGTGGCAATGACCGAGCAGAAAGTGGCCGTGGTCACCGGCGCGAGCAGCGGGATCGGCGCGGCGACCGCCCGCCGGCTCGCGGCCGAGGGCTTCGACGTGGTGCTGACCGCCCGCCGGACCGACCGGATCGAGGAGCTGGCGAAGGAGATCGGCGAACGGGGCGGCTCGGCCAGGGCCCGCACCCTGGACGTGACCGACCGGGCCGCCGTGGACGCCTTCGCGGCCTCGGTCGGCCGGGTGGACGTACTGGTGAACAACGCCGGCGGGGCGATCGGCGCGGAGAGCGTCGAGAGCGGCGACCCGGCGGACTGGCTGGCCATGTACCAGGTGAACGTGCTCGGCGTGCTGCACGTGACCCAGGCGCTGCTGCCGGCCCTGCGGGCGAGCGGGGACGGCACGGTCCTGGTGCTCTCCTCCACGGCCGCACTGGCCGCGTACGAAGGCGGCGGCGGGTACGTCGCGGCCAAGCACGCGGCGCACACCATCGCCGCGACGCTGCGGCTGGAGCTGTGCGGGGAGCCGATCCGGGTGATCGAGATCGCCCCGGGCATGGTGCGCTCCGAGGGCTTCGCGGTGACCCGCTTCCGCGGCGACGAGGAGAAGGCCGCCGCCGTGTACGCGGGCGTCGCCGAGCCGCTCACCTCCGAGGACGTCGCCGACACCGTCGCCTGGGCGGTCACCCGGCCCCCGCACGTCAACATCGACCTGCTGGTGGTCCGGCCGCGCGCCCAGGCCGCCAACCACAAGGTGCACCGGGAGCTCTGACGCACCGGCCGCGGCCGGGCGGCCCGGCGGGGGTCGGTACCCGAACCGTCGCCCCCGGGTGGTACACACGTGCGATGAACAGTCACCGGGCCGCCCGCCCGCGCCTGCTGCCGGCCGCCCTCGCGGCCGGCGGCCTCCTCCTCGCCACCGCGTGCCAGGGGAACGGCGAGCCCTCCGGGGAGCGGGCCGCCGCCCCCTCGGCCGCCTCCGCCCCGGCCTCCTCGTCCCCGGCCACGGCCCCGGCCGCCGCGCCCACGCCCACGCCCACGGTGAGGCCCAAGGGCGCCGAGGACCCGGCGCTCAAGCCGTTCTACGGCCAGCGGATCACCTGGGCCGCCTGCCCGCCGGACCCGGCGGCCGCCGAGCGGAAGACCGACCTGTCGGCGATGCGGTGCGGCCGGCTGCGCGTCCCGCTCGACTACACCGACGCCTCCGGCGAGACGCTCGAACTCGCGCTGATCAAGAACCCCGCCGCCAGGCAGGACCAGCGGCTCGGCTCGCTGATGGTCAACCCCGGCGGCCCGGGCGCCTCCGGGATCCAGATGGTCAAGGACTTCGACAAGGCGTTCCGGGGGGCCCTGCACGACCGCTACGACGTCGTCGGCTTCGACCCGCGCGGCACCGGCGAGAGCTCACCGGTCGCCTGCCTGGACGACCGGCAGCGCGACGCCGTCAACGCGGCCGACGAGCCGGCCGACCCGCAGGCGGCCAAGGCCCAGGCGGAGAAGCAGAACGCCGACTTCATCGCCGCCTGCCAGGCCAGGTCCGGCAGGCTGCTGCCCTTCGTCGGCACCCGCAACACCGCCCGCGACCTGGACGTGCTGCGCGCCGCCGTGGGCGACCCGAAGCTCAACTACCTCGGCGTCTCCTACGGCACCTACCTCGGCGCGGTCTACGCCGAGGAGTTCCCGGCGACCACCGGCCGGCTGGTCCTCGACGGCGCCGTCGACCCGTCCGCGAACAGGGTGGACGGCGTGGTCGACCAGGTGATCGGCTTCGACCGGTCGTTCCAGCGCTTCGCGGCGGACTGCGTCGAGAAGCACGCGGCCGAGTGCCCGCTCGGCAAGGACCCCGCCAAGGCGGCCGGGAAGGCCGCCGACTTCCTGGAGGGCCTGCGGGAGAAGCCGCTGCCCACCGAGAGCGGCCGCGGGCTCGGCACCAAGCTCGCCTGGACCGGCGTCGACCGGCTGCTCTACGGCGACCAGAAGACCGCCTGGCAGTACCTGCGGTACTCCCTCGCGCAGGCCATGACGACCGGCCGGGGCGACTACCTGCTCGCCTACGCCGACGACTACAACGGCCGGGACGCGAAGGGCCACTACAGCTCCCAGGAGGACGCCTTCAACGCCGTCCGCTGCGCCGACGGCGTCCCGGCCCCCTCCGCGGAGGAGGCCCAGCGGGCCGTGCAGAGGATCCACGAGGGGGCGCCGGTGCGCGGCGGGCGCATCACCGTCGACGACCTGTACGACAGCGCCTGCCCCGCCTGGCCGGTCAAGCCCGCCGAGCAGCCGCACACCATCCGGGCCGAGGGCGCGGCCCCGATCCTGGTCGTCGGCACCACCGGCGACCCGGCCACCCCCTACGCCGCCGCCGAGGCGCTGGCCAAGGGCTTCGCCGACGCCACCCTGCTCACCCTCCAGGGCGAGGGGCACGGCGCCTTCGGCGCGGAGAACGGCTGCATAGACGCGGCCCTCGCCGCCTACCTCACCGAGGGCACGCTGCCGGCCGCCGGGACGAGGTGCTCCTGACGGGCCGCCGACGGGGAGGGCGCTGACACCGGGGTGTCAACGTCACAACTTGATAGCTCGTTCGGATGAAATCCGCGCGCGCCCTCCCCAACTGATGACCGCTCAACTACCGTGGAGCGCGGCCGGACAGGCGTTGGACGCCGTTCCGCAGCCTCATACTTCACCTGGCTTCACCGGCGCTTCATCCGCACCGCTCCACCCGCCCCTCATCACCGGCACCTTCCCGCCCTCACGAGGAGGACCCGCTGGCCAGCGACATCCCGTCCCCGAGACCCGACCCCCGGGACGAACCGACCCTCCTCGGACTCCACCGATTCAACGAGGCCGACGCCGGAGCCGCGGAGGAGGCCCTGCTGGCCTGCTGCGGCAGTCACCGGTGGGCGCTGCGGCTCACCGCGCACCGGCCCTACCCCGACATAGAGTCCCTGCTCGCCGCAGCCAGCGAGGCCTCGTACGACCTGCGCCCGGCCGACCTGGCCGAGGCGCTGGCGGACGAGAGCTGGATGCCGCAGCCGCTCCTGGGCATGCGCGCACCCGGCAGCCAGGCGGCGCACACCGCCCTGCGGGCGGCCCACGCCGCCTACGAGGCCCGGTTCGGCCACGTCTTCGTGGTCTGCCTGGAGGGCATCGACCCCGAGGAGATGCTCGACGCCGTCCTCGGGTCCATCCGCACCCGGCTCGCCAACGACCCCGACGAGGAGCGTCTGGTCTCGGCCGACCAGCTGCGCCGGATCGCCCTCACCCGCCTGGAGCACCTGGTCGCCACCCACTCCAGGGCGGCGGCCCGCTAGCGGCGCGGCCCGGCGGGGGCATCAGCCCCGCTGGGCCGCCCGCAGCTTGGCCACCTGCCGCCCGACGACCCGCTCGTCCGGCGCGGGCGGCGCCTCGGCACCCACCCCCACCGTGCTGAACACCACCAGGGCCGGACCGACCCTCGCCAGGACGGCACGCTGCGCGAGCACCACCGCACCCGATTCATTCGTCAGGGTGAAACCCGCCGCCCCGTCCGCTCCCCCGGGCGTGGGCGTGTCGTCGCGCGTCAGCCGGTGCACGGTGCGGATCGGGCCCCGGCCCTTCTCCGCCGGGGGCGGCGGCGCCGTCGAGACGAACTCCGCGCACGGGCCGAACAGCCCCGTCAGCTCCGCCTGCAGCCGGGCCGCCCGGTCCCCCCGGTAGCCGAGCAGTCCGCCGTAGAGGCTGCCCGCCGGGTCGGACGCCAGGGCCACGCTCAGATCGGTCTCCGCGTACGGCACCGCGGAGACCGGCGTGGGCCCGGCCCCCGCGGCCTGCCTCCCGGGCGCCGACGCCGGGGCCACCGCGTCCAGCAGGGGCTGGCAGACGGGCTTGTCGGCGACCTCCCGGCCGCCGTCGGGGCCGGTCTCGCCGTGGCCCGGGGCGATCACCGTCACGGTGAACCCGGGGCCGAGGTCGGCGTCGCCCACCGCGGCGGCGCGCAGTTCGGCGGCGGACAGCTCACGGGCCGGGGCGGCGGAGGCCAGGTCGGCGGAGCCGCCCGCCGGAGCGGCGCAGCCGGCGGCGAGGAGCACGGCCGCGGACAGCAGCAGGGGGCGGGGCGGGCGGAGGGCGGAATGCGGCACGGGGGCCTCGGCGGGGTGTCGGCGTCGGACGGGTCGGCCACCGTAGCGCGACTCCGAGCGACGCGACGGTCACCCCCGGTGGCAAATCGGGCCCCGGTTCCCGCCGAACTAGGCCAGTCGTGCCTGTTTGATCACACCTCGGGCCCCCGGAGGCGGTTCCCTACAGCGCGTCGATAGGATGCTCGCGGCCGGTGGACCGTACCCGGCCGGGCTGACCGACACCGAAGCCGGCCGAGCCCCCAATCGCTTCCGGAGGGTTTTTCCGTGCCGGCTGGAACGCTGTACCGCGGCCGGGAAGGCATGTGGAGCTGGGTGGCTCATCGAGTCACCGGCGTCCTCATCTTCTTCTTCCTGTTCGCCCATGTCCTGGACACCGCGCTGGTGCGGGTGTCGCCCGAGGCGTACGACACCGTCATCCAGACGTACAAGACGCCGCTCGTGAACCTGATGGAGTACGGCCTGGTGGCCGCCATCCTGTTCCACGCCCTGAACGGCCTTCGCGTCGTCGCCGTCGACTTCTGGTCGAAGGGCCCGAAGTACCAGAAGCAGATGCTCTGGTCCGTGGTCGGAGTGTGGGTCGTCCTCATGGCCGGCGCCTTCTACCCGATCCTGCAGCACACGCTGACCTCCTGGTTCGGGAAGTGATCTGAGACATGTCCACGGAAATCTCCGACGCTGTGGTGGTCCCGTCCGCCCAGGCGCACACCGGCAAGGGCCTCGGCACGGGCAACCCGGCCGACGCCTTCGTGATCGAGCCGGCCCGCCAGCGGACCAAGAAGACCCCGCGCCGCACCCGCACCAACTTCGAGATGCTGGCGTGGCTGTTCATGCGCCTGTCCGGCATCGTCCTCGTGGTGCTGATCCTCGGCCACCTGCTGATCATGCTGGTGCTCGACGGCGGTGTCGCCAAGATCGGCTTCGCCTTCGTGGCCGGCCGCTGGGCCTCGCCGTTCTGGCAGGTCTGGGACCTCACGATGCTCTGGCTCGCCATGCTCCACGGCGCCAACGGCATGCGGCAGGTCATCAACGACTACGCCGAGAAGGACTCCACCCGGCTCTGGCTGAAGGGCCTCATGGGTACCGCCACGGTGTTCACCGTGCTGCTCGGCACCCTGGTGATCTTCACCTTCGACCCCAACATCTGAGCCGACGACCGACCGCAGCTCATCGGAAATCGGCAGAGGCCAGAGGCGAGTTAACCCCCCATGCAGATTCACCAGTACGACACCGTCATCGTCGGCGCCGGCGGCGCCGGCATGCGCGCCGCCATCGAGTCGACGCAGCGCAGCCGCACCGCCGTCCTGACCAAGCTCTACCCCACCCGGTCCCACACCGGCGCGGCCCAGGGCGGCATGTGCGCCGCCCTCGCCAACGTCGAGGAGGACAACTGGGAGTGGCACACCTTCGACACGGTCAAGGGCGGTGACTACCTGGTCGACCAGGACGCCGCCGAGATCATGTGCAAGGAGGCCATCGACGCCGTCCTCGACCTGGAGAAGATGGGCCTGCCCTTCTCCCGGACCGAGCAGGGCCGGATCGACCAGCGCCGCTTCGGCGGCCACTCCCGCAACCACGGCGAGGCCCCGGTCCGCCGTTCCTGCTACGCGGCCGACCGCACCGGCCACATGATCCTGCAGACGCTGTTCCAGAACTGCGTCAAGCACGGCGTCGAGTTCTTCAACGAGTTCTACGTCCTCGACCTGCTGATCAACGAGGGCCGCACCGCGGGCGTCGTCGCCTACGAGCTGGCGACCGGCGAGATCCACGTCTTCCAGGCCAAGGCGGTCGTCTTCGCCTCCGGCGGCACCGGCAAGATGTTCAAGGTCTCCTCGAACGCGCACACCCTCACCGGTGACGGCCAGGCGGTGGCCTACCGCCGCGGCCTGCCGCTGGAGGACATGGAGTTCTTCCAGTTCCACCCGACGGGCATCTGGCGCATGGGCATCCTGCTCACCGAGGGCGCCCGCGGCGAGGGCGGCATCCTGCGCAACAAGGACGGCGAGCGCTTCATGGAGCGCTACGCCCCCGTCATGAAGGACCTCGCGTCCCGTGACGTCTGCTCCCGCGCGATCTACACCGAGATCCGCGAGGGCCGGGGCTGCGGTCCCGAGGGCGACCACGTCTACCTGGACCTGACCCACCTGCCGCCGGAGCAGCTGGACGCCAAGCTCCCGGACATCACCGAGTTCGCCCGCACCTACCTCGGCATCGAGCCCTACACGGACCCGATCCCGATCCAGCCCACCGCGCACTACGCCATGGGCGGCATCCCGACCAACGTCGAGGGTGAGGTGCTGCGCAACAACAGCGACATCGTCCCGGGCCTGTACGCGGCCGGCGAGGTCGCCTGCGTGTCCGTGCACGGCGCCAACCGCCTGGGCACCAACTCGCTGCTGGACATCAACGTGTTCGGCCGCCGCGCGGGCATCGCCGCCGCGCAGTTCTCCGAGGCGAACGAGTTCGTGCCGCTGCCGGAGAACCCGGAGCAGCTGGTCCAGGAGCTGGTCGACAACCTGCGCGAGGCCACCGGCACCGAGTCCGTGGCGCAGATCCGCAAGGAGCTGCAGGAGACCATGGACGCCAACGCGATGGTGTACCGCACCGGCGCCACCCTGAAGCAGGCGGTCGAGGACATCGCCGCGCTGAAGGAGCGCTACAAGAACGTGTCCATCCAGGACAAGGGCTTCCGCTACAACACGGACCTGCTGGAGGCCGTCGAGCTGGGCAACCTGCTCGACCTGGCCGAGGTCCTGGCGGTCTCCGCGCTCGCCCGCGAGGAGTCGCGCGGCGGTCACTACCGCGAGGACTTCCCGACCCGTGACGACGTGAAGTTCATGCAGCACACCATGGCGTACCAGGAGGTCGCCGCCGACGGCAGCACCTCCATCCGCCTCGACTACAAGCCGGTCGTCACGACCCGCTACCAGCCGATGGAGCGTAAGTACTGATGAGCACTCCGACGATGGAGAAGCACTCGGCCGCTCTGGACGCGGTCGAGGCCGGCGGCACCAAGCTGATCACCGTCACCGTCCGGATCCGCCGGTTCAACCCGGAGGAGCACCCGGACCCGGTGTGGGTCGACTACCAGCTGGAGATGGACCCGAAGGAGCGCGTCCTGGACGCGCTCAACAAGATCAAGTGGGAGCAGGACGGCACCCTCACCTACCGCCGTTCCTGCGCCCACGGCATCTGCGGCTCCGACGCCATGCGGATCAACGGCCGCAACCGGCTGGCCTGCAAGACGCTCCTGAAGGACGTCAACCCGGAGAAGCCGATCACGATCGAGGCCATCAAGGGCCTGACGGTCCTCAAGGACCTGGTCGTGGACATGGACCCGTTCTTCCAGGCGTACAAGGACGTCATGCCGTTCCTCATCACCAAGGGGAACGAGCCGACCCGTGAGCGCCTGCAGTCCGCCGAGGATCGCGAGCGCTTCGACGACACCACCAAGTGCATCCTGTGCGCCGCGTGCACGTCGTCCTGCCCGGTGTTCTGGAACGACGGCCAGTACTTCGGCCCGGCCGCGATCGTCAACGCGCACCGCTTCATCTTCGACTCGCGCGACGAGGGTGCGGAGCAGCGGCTGGAGATCCTGAACGACCGCGAGGGCGTCTGGCGCTGCCGGACCACCTTCAACTGCTCGGAGGCCTGCCCGCGTGGCATCGAGGTCACCAAGGCGATCCAGGAAGTGAAGCGGGCGCTGGTCACCCGCCGTTTCTGATCCGGGCCGCGCACGTCACGGGCCCCCGTCCGATCCACCGATCGGGCGGGGGCCCGCGTGCTGCCCGGGCCCGGTCCGCGGGCCCGCCGTGCCTTCCGGCCGGACCGCGGTTCAGCCGGCGGCCGGCCGGCGCCGGGTGGCGCGCAGGCCGCGGACGCCGACCGAGCCGACGGTGACGCCGAGGACGAAGGAGGTCACGGCGAGGAGCAGGTGGACCCAGAAGAAGGCGGTGGGCTGGGAGTGGTCGCCGCCGGTGAAGGCCTGACCGCCGGAGTCCTTCCAGAGGTTCTTGACGAAGGTGGTCCAGATGATCATGGACCAGACGCCGAAGGCGGTCAGGAACCAGGAGGTGCGGCGGCTGAGCTTCATGGGGCGGTCCTCGGTGGGGCGGGATGGTGAAGACGGGGTGCTCCCCCAGTATGCGCGGGGGTCCGTTCGGCGGACGGCGCCCCCCTCCCGGGGTGAGGGGCGGACGGCGGGGGCCCGGCTTGGGTACCGTCTGCTGGTGCCCACTCGCTCGAAGATCGCACGTCTGCTCGCCGCGCCCGCCGCGGCCCTCCCGCTCCTGCTCGCCGCGCCGGTGGCCGTCGCGGCCCCGTTCGAGCCGCCGCCCCCGTCGGCCGTGGTCGGCGGTGAGAGACTCGGGCTCCCGGGGGTCCAGGTGAATCCGCTGGCGGACGCCCCGCCGCTGCCGGGCGACCTCACCGGGCAGTCCTGGATCGTCGCCGACGCGGCCTCGGGCGAGGTGCTGGCGGCCAGCAATCCGCATCTGCGGCTCGCCCCGGCGTCCACCCTGAAGATCCTCTTCGCGGACACCGTGCTGCCCAAGTTCGACCGCGAAACCGTGCACCGGGTCGCGCCCGAGGAGATCCAGGGGATCGGCGCCGGCAGCAGCCTGGTCGGCATCAAGGAGGACCTCGACTACCGGGTCGAGGACCTCTGGCGCGGGGTGTTCCTGAGCTCGGGCAACGACGCGGTGCACGTCCTCGCGCACATGAACGGCGGGGTGCAGCGGACCGTCACCGAGATGCAGGCGCGGGCGGAGGCGCTGCAGGCCCGGGACACCCGGGTGGTGTCGCCGGACGGCTACGACGCGGAGGGGCAGGTCTCCTCGGCGTACGACCTGACGCTGTTCGCCCGGGCGGGGCTGCGCAACCCGGACTTCCGGATGTACTGCGCGACCCGCGACACGCTGTTCCCCGGCGCGGTGGACCGGAACACCGGGCAGCGCGGCAGCTTCGGGGTCGCCAACACCAACCGGCTGCTCGGCAGGTACCCCGGGCTGATCGGCGTGAAGAACGGTTTCACCACCAACGCCGGCTCCACCTTCGTCGGCGCCGCCGAACGGGGCGGCCGCACCCTGCTGGTGACGGTGATGCACCCGACGACCTACCAGAAGGTCTACGACGAGACGGCCGCGCTGCTGGACTGGGGCTTCGCGGCGGCCGGCCGGGTCACCCCGGTCGGGAAGCTGGTCGAGGAGGGCGAGGCCGCCCCGGCGCCGACCGGTCAGGCGGGCGGCACGGCGGGGGCGCCCGCACCGCCCCCGCACCCCTCCCCCACCGACGCCGCCACCGGGCCGGCCGCCGGGCGCGCGGACGGACCGGCCGGGCCGGACGGCGGGATCGGCCCGGCCGGCTGGATCGCCGTGGCGCTGGCGCTGACCGCGGGCGGCGCGGGCGCCCTGCTGCTCCTGGGCCGGCGGCGCGGCCGGGCCGGCTGACGCCCCGCCCGCGGGCCCGCGCTCACTCCCGGGGGCGGGCCCGCGGCTTCCCCCCGGCGTCCCCCCGGTGCCCGTCGTTCCGCTCGTGCCCGTCGTCCGCGGCCTTCCCGGCGGGCCCGCGCGCCGCGGCCTCCTCCCGGTCGGCGGCCTCGACCAGCGCCGCGGCCCGCGCCCGGGCCCGGTCCCGGGCCGCCGCCGGGTCGGCGGTGGCGGTCCAGGCCACGCAGAACATCAGCAGCCGGCAGACGAAGTTGATCCAGAGCAGCAGCGCCACCGGCACGCCGAAGGCCCCGTACAGGCTCCGCCCGGCGACCGAGCCGAGGTAGGAGGAGAGCAGGACCTTCAGCAGTTCGAAGCCGACCGCGCCGATCAGCGCGGCCTGCAGGACGTCCCGCCGGCGCTGGTGGCCGATCCGCGGGAACGGCGCCAGCAGGTAGGCGAAGAGCAGCATGTCCGAGCCCACCGCGATCAGCAGGCCGGCCGCGGTGAGCAGGTGGCCGCCCGCCCCCAGGCCCAGCCGGTCGGCGATCCGGCCCGCCAGCGTGGTGCCGGCCGCCGAGGCGCCGAGCGAGACCAGCGAGACCAGGCCCAGGCCGCCCAGCACCAGGAAGTCCCAGGCCTTGCGCAGCAGCGGGTTGCCCTCCTCGTCGGGTAGCTGCCAGAGGTCGCGGACCGAGGTCCGCATGGTGTCCACCCAGCCGAGGCCGGACAGCACCAGCAGGATCCCGCCGACCAGGCCGACCGCGCCGGCGTTGGCCACCAGCGCGGGCAGGTTGAGCGCGTCCGAGATGCCGGGCAGCTGGTCGGAGATCCGGTGCTGGACCTCCTCGACCCGGCTGTCGCTGAGGGTCGCCACCGCGACCGCCAGGGCGACCGTCAGCAGCGGGAAGAGCGCGAGGAAGCCGAAGAAGGTGACCGCGCCGGCCAGCCGGTTGCCGCGCAGCGCGGTGAAGTGCTCGTAGGCGCGGTACGGACGGCTGTGCAGCACCCGCGCGACGAGCGGGCCGATCACCGGGAGGCGGGTCAGGAAGTCCACCGTCCGGTTATACCCGGCGCGTCCCCCGAACGGACGCCGGACGCGGCCCGGGACCGGGGAGTCGCGGGGGCCGGGCGGCAGGCCCCGCAACGGATCCGGCGGCGGACCCCGCAACGGACCCTAGCGGCGGACCATCCGGCGGGCCCGGGCCAGGGCGCGGACCGCCTGGTAGGCGGTGTAGCGGCCGTGGCCGAGCAGTTCGGTGCGCAGCCCGGCCATCCCGCCGGACGGCCGGTAGCCGGCCGGGCGCAGCCGGGCGCAGTGCTCGGCGGCCCGGCGGAAGAACTCCCGGCGGTCGCCGGGCGGGACCCGGCCGGGCCGGGAGACCACGGTGTTCAGGTGGTGCAGCATCCGGCCGTAGACCACCGGGCGCCAGCGGTCCAGCTCGGGGCGGCCGTCCAGGAAGGCGAAGACCAGGTCGTACTGGCCGAAGACGTCGAAGTGCTTGCGGCTCGCCGTGGCCAGGATGTTGCCGCCCTCCTGGCGCTGGCGGTAGTGGACGCCGACCCGGTCGAGCAGGGTGATGCTCCGGGCGGCGAGCAGCGCCGGGTACGTCCAGGGGGTGTCCTCGTAGTAGCCGGCCGGGAAGACGAGGCCCTGGGCGGTGACGAAGTCGCGGCGGTAGGCCTTGTTCCAGACCACCTGGAGGAGCTCCAGCAGGTCGGGGCGGTCGGCGAGGTCGAAGACCTCCCGGGAGGGTGCCCCGAAGACCTTGGCCGAGGCGGCCCGGACGACCCGGCCGTCGGCGTGGGTGCGGGCGTAGTCGTAGACCAGGACGTCCGGGTCGCCGCCGGCCGCGAGCCGCTCGTCCACCGCCCCGAGCAGACCGGGGGTCAGGGTGTCGTCGCTGTCCAGGAACAGCACGTAGTCGCCGGAGGCGACCTCCAGGCCGGCGTTGCGGGCCCGGCCGAGGCCGACGTTCTCCGGCAGGTGCAGCACCCGCACCCGGGGGTCGCGGGCGGCGGCGTCGTCGAGCAGGGCGCCGCAGCCGTCCGGGGAGCGGTCGTCCACCGCGATCAGTTCGAAGTCCGGGCCCTCCTGGCCGAGCACCGAGGCGAGGCAGGCGGGGAGGTACTCCTCGACGCCGTAGACCGGCACGATCACACTGAAGCGGGGCATGGCCCCAGGGTAGTGGGGGCCCCGGACCGGTCCCCGGGGGCCCTCGGACCGGACGGTAGGATCGACGGGCACGTACGCACCGATCAAAGTGCGGTCAGACCCCGAACCGGGCTGCCACGCTCCTTCCAGAGAAAGGCCTGCGTAGCCGATGGCTCCCCGCCTCTCCATCGTCGTCCCGATCTACAACGTCGAGCGCTACCTCGTGGAGTGCCTCGACTCGATCGCCGCCCAGACGTTCACGGACTTCGAGTGCGTCATGGTCGACGACGGTTCGAAGGACGACAGCGCCGCCCTCGCCGAGGCGTACGCCGCCAAGGACTCCCGGTTCCGGCTGGTCCGCCAGGTCAACAAGGGCCTCGGCGCGGCCCGCAACACCGGTATCCGGCACATCGACCCGGACGCCGAGTTCCTCTGCTTCGTCGACAGCGACGACTCGATGCCGCCCAGCGCGTACGAGCTGATGATCAACACGCTCGACGAGACCGGGTCCGACTTCGCCACCGGCAACGTGCTGCGGTTCCGGGCGATCGGCTACTACCAGTCGGGCGGCCACAGCCGGCCGTTCGCCAAGACCGTGCTGAAGACGCACATCACCGAGATCCCCTCGCTGGTCACCGACCGCACCGCGTGGAACAAGGTGTACCGCCGCTCCTTCTTCGACGCGGCCGGCATCCTCTACCCCGAGGGCATCCTGTACGAGGACGCGCCGGTCAGCGTGCCGCACCACTACCTCGCCAAGAGCGTGGACGTGCTCTCCGAGCCGATCTACCACTGGCGCGAGCGCGAGGTCGGCGAGATGTCGATCACCCAGATGCGCACCAACCCGAAGGGCCTGATCGACCGCGTCACCTCGGTCGAGCTGGTCCGCGGCTGGCTGAGGAAGCAGACCGAGCCGCGCTTCGCCGAGTACCTGAGGTCCTACGACGAGAACACCCTCGTCGAGGAGATCCCGATGTTCTTCTGGTCCGTCGTGGACGGCGACAAGGAGTACCGGGAGGCCTACATCCGCTGCGTCAGCCGGCTGCTGCGCGCGATCGGCCCCGAGCAGGTCAAGAAGCTGCGCGCGCCGCTGCGCCTGAAGTACCACCTGACCCTGCAGGGCCGGATCGACGAGTTCGTCGAGCAGATCAAGTACGAGGGCGAGAGCAACGGCGGCGTCATCGCCAAGGGCCTGCTGCGCCCGTACGCCGACTACCCGTTCCTGCGCGGCGGCCGCAAGAGCGTGCCGCCGGGCCTGCTGAGCCTGCGCAACTCCACGGTGATCCGCAGCCGCCTCTACGGCGCGCACTGGGAGGGCGGCCGGCTGCGGCTGACCGGCCACGCGTACCCGGAGCAGCTGGGCGCGGCCAACAAGCACGACATGGTGCGCACGCTGGTGCTGCGCGAGGCCAAGGGCCGCCGGGTCATCGCCGTGCCGATGAAGACCCAGTACAGCCCCGAGGCCACCGCCACCAACCACCACGACCTGTACAACTGCGACTGGGCCGGCTTCACCGTCGCCCTGGACCCGGCCAAGCTCAAGCACCGCGGCCAGTGGAAGGACGGCAACTGGCGCGTCCTCATCGCCGGCGCGGGCAAGGGCGGCGTCTACAAGGGCCGGATGTGGGCCGGCTGGGCGGACAGCGCGCTCTACCAGCCCTCGCACTGGGTCGAGCCGGACGTCCGGGTGGTCCCGTTCGTCCGCGACGGCAGCGTCTACCTTCGGGTGGAGAACGTCAGGGCCCGGGTGACCGGGATCGCCGCGGAGGGCGGCGGCGTCGAGGTGGCCGGTGCGGCCCGCTCCGGCGTCCGGCTCGCCGGGGCCCGGCTGCGGCTCACCCACGTCGAGTCCGAGCGGGAGCTGCTCTTCCCGGTGACGGCGGGTTCCGCGGTCGGCGGCCTCCAGCAGTTCCACGCCTCCTTCCCGATCGCCGAGCTGACCGCGATCCGCGAGAGCTGGGCCGAGCTGGACCCGATCGCCGAGGAGCGCGCCCGCGACCGCTGGGACACCACCCTGGTGCTGGCCGACGGCACCGCGGTGCCGCTCGTCTGGGACGACCGGAACGCGCCGGAGCAGCTCAACCTGGTGCTGAACGCGAAGGCCGCCCCCGCGGAGCGGCGCGCCCTGTACTCCAAGCCCTCCCCGAGCGGCTACCTGCAGTTCCTGGACCAGCTGCTGCAGCCGATAGTGCACGAGGTCTCCTCGCGCGGCGCGGACGGCTTCCTGCTGAGCGGCACCTTCCCGCTGCCCGGCACCCACCGCTGGGAGCTGGTCGCCCGTCACCACTGGGGCGAGGAGCAGCACGTCTATCCGGTGGAGATCACCGACGGCCGGTTCCGCACCGCGCTGCCGGCCGTGCCGACCGCGTCCTTCGCGGGCAACGTGCCGCTGGCCCAGGGCGGCTGGAACATCTCGTTCCGCCCGGTCGGCGTCACCTACCACGAGGACATGGCCTCGTACGCGCTGATCGCGCCCGAGTGCTGGGACGGCCTGCCGCTGGAGGTGGAGGCCCGCGGCAAGCGGATCGTCCTGGAGCGCCGCCACCACGACGGCCTGCAGCTGGAGTCGGAGAACATACTGCTCCCGGAGGAGCGCAGCGGCTGGCGCCAGCGCCAGCTGCGGAAGGTCGACTACCCGGCCGCCCGCCGGCTGCCGCTGCGCGACACGGTGCTCTACAACGTCGCGCTCGGCGGTCTCTACGCGGACTCCCCGCGGGCGATCCACGAGGAGCTGGTGCGCCGCGGCCTGCCGCTGGAGCACCTGTGGGGCACCGACGACCTCCAGGCGGACCTGCCGCAGTCGGCCGGTGCCGTCCGGCTCTGGAGCCCGGAGTGGTTCGAGACGCTCGCGACCGCGAAGTACATCGTGACCAGCGCCCACCTCCCGGACTTCTTCGTCCGCCGGCCCGGCCAGATCGTGCTGCAGACCTGGCACGGCTCGCCGCTGAAGCAGGTCGGCCACGACTTCGAGAAGGTCTGGTTCACCGACGCGCACTACCTGAAGGGCCTCGCCGAGGAGGTCCCGAACTGGAGCCTGCTGCTGGCCGGCAGCACCTGGGCGGCCCCGGTGCTGCGCCGGGCGTTCGACTTCAAGGGCGAGATCCTGGAGAGCGGCCTGCCGCGCAACGACCTCTTCTTCTCCCCCGACAAGGAGAAGACCGCGGAGCGGGTGCGCGAGCGGCTCGGCCTGCCGGAGGGCAAGAAGGTCGTGCTGTACGCGCCGACCTGGCGCGAGGACCGGCGCCGCCACTACGGCGGATACCAGCTGAACCTCCAGCTGGACCTGGAGGCGGCGCAGGCCGCGCTCGGGGACGACCAGGTGCTGCTGGTCCGCCGGCACTCCAACGTCCGCGAGCAGATCGAGGGCGTCGGCAACGGCTACCTGTGGGACGTCAGCAGCTACCCGGACATGGCCGAGCTGCTGCTGGTCGCCGACGTGCTGGTGACGGACTACGCGGCCTCGACGTTCGACTTCGCCACCACCGGCAAGCCGATCCTGTTCTTCACCTACGACCTGGCGCACTACCGCGACAACCTGCGCGGTTTCTCGCTGGACTTCGAGGCGGAGGCGCCCGGCCCACTGCTGGCCACCTCCGCGGAGCTGGTCGCCGCGCTCGGCCGGGTGGACGAGGTCGCCGACGAGTACGCCGGGAAGTACGCGGCGTTCCGCGCCAAGTACTGCGACCTGGACGACGGCGGCGCCGCCGCCCGGGCGGTGGACGCGATGCTGAGCCGCGAGGCCTGACCGGCCGCCGGCCGGTGACGGAGGCGCCCGACGCGAACGCCGCGCCGGGCGCCTCCCGCGTTCCCCGGGGAAACCATTCGCCGGACCGCATTACCGAATTTCGAACTGACGTTTCCGGGGAGAACTCGTCAGCTAATTTCCGGTCAATTCCTGAATTGACCTCGGAAGCCTTTCCGGGTGAGATTGAAATTCTCGCCGAGAAAGGTCCGTGGAAATGGCTGTCCTCACCCGGTTCGTCCTCCCGCACGCCGCGCCCCGGTTCGGCGACCCCCGCTTCGGCACCCCGCTGCCGGGCGAGGAGGAGAACGCCGCCTTCGGACTGCTGCGCGCCCGCTGGACCGCCCGCGGCCTGGAACTCACCGGCTTCGCCCGCCCCGGCGACCGGCCCACCGCCCGCCCCGGCTCCGCCTGGACCTGGCTCACCCTGCGCCGCGGCGACCACGGGGACCCCGTCCACCTCCCCACCCGGCCCCGCCGGCTCCCCGAGGTCACCGACGACAGCGCCCAGCCCGACCACAACCACGACTGGGCGGGCTTCACCGCCCTCGTCGAACCCCGCCGGCTGCGCACCGCGGACGGCTGGCTGCTCGGCGACTGGACCGTCGAGGCCACCCTGTTCACCCCGGCCCTCCCCGGCCGGCCGCCGGCCGGGCCCCGGCGCCGGTACGGCGGGCTCGCCCCGCACTGGTGCGGCTCCGGCGAGTACCCGCCCGCCCGCTGGGTGGACCACGACGTCCGCCTCCAGCCGCGCTTCACCGGCGGCCGGCTCGCGCTGCGGCTCGAACGGCCCGGCACCCGCCTCACCCGGGCCGTCCCCGCCCCCGGGGGAACCGTCCTGCACCTCGTCACCGCCGCCCCCTGCCCGCCCCGCACCGTGCTGCGGCTGCGCCACCGCGAGAGCGGCACCGTCCTCGCCCACCCCGCCGACCGGACCGGACGCGCCGTCACCGCCCTGCTGCCGCACGCACCGTTCACCGCCGAGGGCCGCGGCGGCGGCGAACTGGAGCACTGGGACGCCGAGCTGCTCCGCCCCGACGGCACCGCCGACCCCCTCGTCCTCGACGAGCGCGGCGGACCGGTGTCCGGCCAGCACCCGCTGCCCGGGGCCGGGGACCGGGCGCTGCACCTCAAGCACCTCGCCGACGGCCGGCTCCAGCTCTGCGTGCGGCCCGCCGTCGGCTGGGTCGAGCGGATCACCCCCCGGGCCGGCGGCTTCGACCTCGCCGGCCACTGTCCCGCCCCCGGCCCGCTGGACCTCGTCCTGCGCCACCACGGCACCGGCACCGAGGTCCGCCGCCCGGTCGAGTCCGGTCCCGGCGGACGGTTCGCCGTCCGGCTCCCCGCCACCCGCACCGGCTCCGACGGCACCGCGCTGCCGCTGCGCAAGGGCCTGTGGGAGGCCGAACTGCGGCCCGCCGGGTGGGGCGGCCCCGCCCGGCCGCTGACCGCCGCGCCCGCGCTGCTGGCCGCGCTGCCCGCCGCCACCCAGGCCGGCGGCAAGCGGATCCTGCTGGAGCGCCGCTGGCACGACACCCTGCTGCTGGACTCCACCCCCGTGCTCACCCCCACCGAGCGCAGCGCCTGGACACAGGCCCGCCAGCGCACCGCCGGCTACCCCGCGGCCCGGCGCGAGCCGCTGCGCGAGGCCGTGCTGTACGACGTGTTCGGCGGCCGCGGCTACGCCGACTCGCCGCGCGCCGTGCACACCGAACTCGCCCGCCGCGGCGCGCCGCTGGAACACCTGTGGACGGTCGACGACGCGCAGGCCGAACTGCCGCCCGGGGTCCGCGCGGTGCGGGTCTGGAGCCCCGAGTGGTACCGGGCGCTGGCCACCAGCCGCTACCTCGTCGGCAACACCCACTTCCCGGACTTCCTGCGCCGCCGCCCCGGCCAGGTGGTCGTCCAGACCTGGCACGGCGCCCTGCTCAAGCGGATCGCCCACGACGTCGACAACCCCTGGCTCGCCGACCACGGCTACCTCGCGGCGCTCGACCGGGAGACCCCGCACTGGAGCGTGCTGCTCTCCCCCAGCCCGTTCGCCACCCCGATCCTGCGCCGGGCCTTCCGCTACCGCGGCGAGATCCTGGAGTCCGGCTACCCGCGCAACGACGTGCTGGCCCGCCCCGACCCGCGCCGGGCGGCCGCCGTCCGCCGCCGGCTCGGCGTGCCGGAGGGCCGGCGGGTGGTGCTCTACGCGCCGACCTGGCGGGAGGACCGGCCGCGCCCGGACGGCGACGGCTTCCGGCTCGACCTGCGGCTCGACCTCGCGCTGGCCCGGCGGGCGCTCGGCGACGACCACGTGCTGCTGCTGCGCCCGCACGCCCACGTCCGCGAGCCGCTGGCCGGCACCGGGGACGGCTTCGCGATCGACTGCGCCGACTACCCGGACGTCCAGGAACTGCTGCTGGTCGCCGACGTCCTGGTGACGGACTACTCGTCGATCCTCTTCGACTTCGCGATCACCGGCCGCCCGGTGCTGTTCTTCACCTACGACCTCGCGCACTACCGGGACAGCCTGCGCGGCTTCGCCTTCGACTTCGAGGCACAGGCACCCGGACCGCTGCTGGGCGACCCGGCCGCGCTGGTCGCGGCGCTGCGCGAGGTCGCCGACGCCGGGGGCGCCCCGCCCGCCGGGTACGCCGGCCGCTACCGGCGGTTCCGGGAGGTGCACTGCGCCCTGGACGACGGCGGCGCGGCCCGCCGGGCGGTCGACCGGATGCTGGCCCTCGGCGGCCGGCCCGGCACAGCGGCCCGGATCCCGGTCGCGCGTCAGGAGAAGGCGTAGGCCCGCCAGGGGCGCCAGACCTCGTCCGCGTCGAACCGGGAGAGGCTGAACCCCGGCACCGGGAAGGCCGCGTGGAAGGACCGGGCCTGCTCGTGCGCCTGGTCCAGCACGTCGTCCGCGAGCCCGTGGGCGACCGTCACGTGCGGGTGGTAGGGGAAGGCGAGCTCCCGGGCCAGCGGGCCGGAGCGGACGTCCGCCTCCAGCAGCCGGCACTCCCGCTCGCCCTCCTCCACCCGGACGAAGACCACCGGGGAGACCGGGCGGAAGGTGCCGCTGCCGCGCAGCACCATCCGGAACCGCCGGTGCGCGGCGGCCACCGCCGCCAGGTGCTCCTCGATCTTCGGCAGCGCCTCGGCCGGCACCTCGGTGGGCGGCAGCAGCGTGACGTGCGTGGGTATCGACCGGGCCAGCGGATCGCCGTGGCCGGCCCGCGCGTCCTGGATCGCCGCGCCGTACGGATCCGGGACGCCGACGGACACGCCGATGGTGAGGGTCTCCGGGAGACCCTCACCACCGGGCAGGCTCGTCAGCGGAGTCACGGCTGGGCGGCCGGGAGGAAGCCGATCCGGTCGTACACCGTGGCCAGCGTCTCGGAGGCCACCGCGCGGGCCTTGCCGGCGCCCAGCGCGAGGACGCGGTCCAGCTCGGCCGGGTCGTCCAGGAAGACCCGGGTGCGCTCCTGGAACGGCGTCACCCACTCGGTGAACAGCTCGGCCAGCTCGGTCTTCAGGGCCCCGTACATCTTGCCCTCGAAGTGCGCGACGAGCTGCTCGATCGACTGCCCGCTCAGCGCGGAGTGGATCCGCAGCAGGTTGGAGACGCCGGCCTTCTCCTGCTCGTCGTAGGAGACCACGGTGCCGGTGTCGGTGACGGCGCTGCGGAACTTCTTGGCGCTGGTCCGCGGCTCGTCGAGCAGGCTGACCAGACCCTTGGCCGAGGACGCGGACTTGCTCATCTTGACGGCCGGGTCCTGGAGGTCCTGGATCTTGGCCGTCTCCTTGAGGATGTACGGCCTGGGGACCGTGAAGGTCGGGCTGTAGCGGGTGTTGAAGCGCTCCGCGAGGTCGCGGGTGAGCTCCACGTGCTGGCGCTGGTCCTCGCCGACCGGGACGGCGTCCGCCTGGTAGAGCAGGATGTCGGCGACCTGGAGGATCGGGTAGGTGAACAGGCCCACCGAGGTCGCGGAGGCGCCCTGCTTGGCCGACTTGTCCTTGAACTGGGTCATCCGGGAGGCCTCGCCGAAGCCGGTGAGGCAGTTCATCACCCAGCCGAGCTGCGCGTGCTCGGGCACGTGCGACTGGACGAACAGGGTGCAGTGCTCGGGCTCCAGGCCGGCCCCGAGCAGCTGGGCGGCGGAGATCCGGGTGTTCTGGCGCAGCGTCGCCGGGTCCTGCTCGACGGTGATCGCGTGCAGGTCGACCACCATGTAGAAGGCGTCGTTCTCCTTCTGCAGATCGACCCACTGGCGCACCGCACCCAGGTAGTTGCCGAGGTGGAACGAGCCGGAGGTGGGCTGGATCCCGGAGAGTACCCGGGGACGGTCCTTGACCGGACCAGTGACCGCTGCGTTGACCATGCGGGCCATTGTTCCAGTTCCACCGACCGCTCAGGAAACCTCCTGCCCCGGGGGCCGAGCCAGTGTGACCGCACTCACCCTCACCCGGGCGACCCGGCGGCCCTCCAGCTTCGCCACCGTCAGCAGCACCTCCTCGCCGGGACCGGCCGGGATCCGCACCCGGTCGCCGTCGGCGGGCAGCCGGCCGAGCCCGGCGACCAGACAGCCGGCCACCGTCTCGTACGGACCCTCGGGGAGGGTGACGCCGGTCTCCTGGGCGAAGTCGGAGAGGTTCAGCAGACCGTCGAGCTCGACGCCGCCGCCGGCCAGCCGCCGGGTCGGGGCGGGCTCGGGCGTGTCGTACTCGTCGCGGATCTCGCCGATCACCTCCTCCACGAGGTCCTCCAGGGTGACGATGCCGGCCGTCCCGCCGTACTCGTCGACCACGATCGCGAGGTGGTGGCCCTCGCGGCGCATCTCGCCCATCGCCTCCAGCACCCGTTTGCTGGCGGGCAGCAGCTTGACCGGGCGGGTCAGGTCACGGACCCTGGCGGCCCCCCGGCCGCGCGCGCCGTAGAGGTCGCGGACGTGCACGAAGCCGGTCACCGCGTCGTAGCTGCCCTCGATCACGGGGTAGCGGGAGTGCGGGGAGGAGTCCGTCTCCACACGGACCTCGGCGAGCGCGCGGCCGGCGTCCAGGAAGGTCACCTCGGTGCGCGGGACCATCACCTCGCGCAGCCGGCGGTCCCCGGCGGAGAACACGTCGGCGATCAGCCTCCGCTCGTCGCTGCCGAGTTCGGTGTTCGCCGCGACCAGGCCGCGGAGCTCCTCGGAGCTCATCGAGCCGCGGCCGGCCTTCGGATCGCCGCCGAGCAGCCGGACCATCAGGTCCGTGGAGTGGCCGAGCAGCCAGATCGCCGGGCGCAGCGCCACCGACATGACGTCCACCACGGGCGCGGCCAGCACGGCGATGGAGTCGGCCCGCTGGAGGCCGATCCGCTTGGGGGTGAGCTCGCCGAGCACCAGCGAGACGTAGCTGATCAGCAGGGTGAGGCCGACCAGGGCGGTGGCGTCGGCGACGCCCTCGGAGAGCCCGGCCCGGACGAACAGCGGGGCGACCTTGCCGGCCAGGGTGTCGGCGCCGAAGGCCGCGGAGAGGAAGCCCATGCAGGTCACGCCGACCTGCACGGCCGCCAGGAAGCGGTTGGGGTCGGCCGCGAGGTGCGCCGCCCTGGACGCCCGCCGGCTGCCGCGCGCCTCCAGGCTGCGGATCTGGCCCTCGCGCAGCGAGATCAGCGAGATCTCGGCGACGTTGAACAGGCCGCCCAGGACGACGAAGACGAGGACGAGCGCCGCGTCCTCAAGGGTTTCGCTCACAGCGGGTCAGTGTAGGGCGACGGCCCGCCGCCCCCGGGGAACGGGGACGACGGGCCGTCGGCGGGCACGGGGCCGGGCGTCAGATGAGGCCGAGCTCCTGGACCGCGTCGCGCTCCTCGGTCAGCTCCTTGACCGAGGCGTCGATGCGGGCGCGCGAGAAGTCGGAGATCTCCAGGCCCTGGACGATCTCGAAGGAGCCGCCCGAGGTGGTGACCGGGAAGGAGGAGATCAGGCCGGCCGGGACGCCGTAGGAGCCGTCGGAGACGACGCCCATGGAGGTCCAGTCGCCCTCGGCGGTGCCGTTGACCCAGGTGTGCACGTGGTCGATCGCGGCGTTGGCGGCCGAGGCGGCCGAGGAGGCGCCACGGGCCTCGATGATGGCCGCGCCGCGCTTGGCGACGGTCGGGATGAAGTCGTTCTCCAGCCAGGCCTGGTCGCTGCCGACGGCCTCGAAGGCCGGCTTGCCGGCGACCTCGGCCTGGAAGATGTCCGGGTACTGGGTCGCGGAGTGGTTGCCCCAGATGGTGACGCGCTTGATGTCCGAGACCAGGGCGCCGGTCTTCGCCGACAGCTGGCCGAGGGCGCGGTTGTGGTCCAGGCGGGTCATCGCGGTGAAGCGCTCGGCCGGGACGTCCGGGGCGTTGCGCTGGGCGATCAGGGCGTTGGTGTTGGCCGGGTTGCCGACGACCAGGACCTTGATGTCGTCCGCGGCGTGGTCGTTGATGGCCTTGCCCTGCGGGCCGAAGATGCCGCCGTTGGCCTGCAGCAGGTCGCCGCGCTCCATGCCGGCGGTGCGCGGACGGGCGCCGACCAGCAGCGCGACGTTGGCGCCGTCGAAGGCCTCGTTCGGCTTGTCGGTGATGGTGATGTCGCGCAGCAGCGGGAACGCGCAGTCGACGAGCTCCATGGCGGTGCCCTCGGCGGCCTTCAGGCCCTGCGGGATCTCCAGGAGGCGCAGGTTCACCGGGACGTCGGCGCCGAGCAGGTGGCCCGAGGCGATGCGGAAGAGCAGCGCGTAGCCGATCTGGCCGGCGGCTCCGGTGATGGTGACGTTGACGGGGGTGCGGGTCATTTCTACCTTCTCCAGCAAATCGCCAGGTGCCCCAGGCACGTTCGGCGCGCTGGAGCCGAGGACGGTCTCTCGACATCGAGACAACCGGCGTCAGGGTATCGCAAAGGGAAGCGTACGCCGCGGGCGCGGTCGCGACTGGTTGGTCACAGACGATGACGGCCCCCGCCCGGAGCCGGGCGGGGGCCGTGCGGCGGCGGGCGGGTCTACCGGCGCGGGCGGCCGATCAGATTGCCGATGTTGTCCAGCACCGGCAGCTCCAGCCAGGGGTTGGGCTGGGCCATCAGGGTCAGCAGCACGATCGACACGCCGAGGAAGGTCAGCACGATCACGTCGGTGAACCGGCTGCGCACCGCCAGCATGCCGACCTCCGGGAGCACCAGCCGCAGCAGCGCGCCGAGCAGCACCCCGCCGCCGATGATCAGCAGCCCGTACTTGAAGCCGTCCCGGAAGTCGGCGAACCAGGTGACCGCGAGGCCGGCGGCGACCACCAGCAGGACCACGGTTATCGGCCACTGCCGGACCGGCAGCGCGTGGTCGCGCCCGAGCGCGGCCGCGGAGCCCTCCGGGGGCAGGGTCCCGGTGGTCTTGACCGGCCTGCGCCGGGTCCGCCGCGGTTCGGCCATGGCTTCCCGTCCTTCGGGGTCGTCGATCGTCGTGCGGGTGCTGGTCAGAGGCCGGCGCGGCGCTCGGCCGCCACCACGATGTTGTTGAGCAGCATGGCGCGGGTCATCGGGCCGACACCGCCGGGGTTCGGGGAGATCCAGCCGGCCACCTCGGCGACGTTGGGGTGCACGTCGCCGACGATCCTGCCCTCGCTGCGGCTGACGCCGACGTCCAGCACGGCCGCGCCGGGCTTGACGTCCTCCGGCTTGACCAGGTGCGGCACGCCCGCGGCGGCCACGATGACGTCGGCCTGGCGCAGGTGGTGGGCGAGGTCGCGGGTGCCGGTGTGGCAGAGGGTGACGGTGGCGTTCTCGCTGCGGCGGGTGAGCAGCAGGCCGATCGAGCGGCCGACGGTGACGCCGCGGCCGACCACGACCACCTCGGCGCCGTCGATCGGCACGTCGTGGCGGCGCAGCAGCTCGACGATGCCGAGCGGGGTGCAGGGCAGCGGGCCCTCGATGCCGAGCGCGAGGCGGCCGAGCGAGGTCGGGTGCAGGCCGTCCGCGTCCTTGTCCGGGTCCATCAGCTCCAGGACCGGGTTCTGGTCGAGACCCTTGGGGAGCGGGAGCTGGACGATGTAGCCGGTGCAGGTCGGGTCGGCGTTGAGCTCGCGGACGACGTTCTCGACGTCCTCCTGGGTGGCGGTGGCGGGCAGCTCGCGCTGGATCGAGGCGATGCCGATCTCGGCGCAGTCCCGGTGCTTGCCGTTGACGTACCAGCGGCTGCCCGGGTCGTCGCCGACCAGGACGGTGCCCAGGCCGGGCGTGACGCCCTTCGCCTGGAGGGCCGCCACGCGGGCGGCGAGTTCGGACTTGATCGCGGCGGCGGTGGCCTTGCCATCGAGAATCTGGGCGGTCATGGCACCATTCTCCCGGATCCCGGGGGCCTTCCGCGCCACCGGTCCCCGCCCTCCGCGTCACCGGCCCCGGGGCGGCCCCGAGTCGGCGGCGGGGGCGGCGGCGGGCCCGGGCCGGGCCGTCCCGGAACGGACCGTTCCGGGGCGAACGGACGGGAGCGGAAGGTTCGGGTCGTATTGCGGTTGCGCCACAGTCCGGCCCGACCCGCGAACGCGGCTGGACAGCGCCCCGTCGTCCGTCCGACGATGAGCGGGCATTCCCCGCCGCATCCGGCCCGGTGACGGGCCGACGGACAGACCCGGCGGGGGCGTCACCGGGGGAAGAACGAAGTGAGCCGACCAGACCGCACCGCGCCGACGACCGACCGACGGGGCGGCACGCCCCTCGCCACCGGGCCGTCACGGCTCCCGTCCGCGCTCTTCCCACGGCCCTGAACGGAAGCGCGCACCGGTCGGCACGGCCCGCCGGTGTCAGTGCGCTCCGCTAACGTCCCGTCCGACCGGTCCCCGATCCACCGGTCCGTTCCGGGTCCTCCGCAGTCCCGTCCCCATCTGTTCCCATCTGCCCGGAGGCATCGATGACCTATCCGCCCGACCCGAACAACCCGTACCAGCAGCCCCAGCAGCCCCAGCAGCCGCCGCAGGCCGGGTACGGCTACCCGCAGCAGGCCCCGCCGGCCGCCGGGTACGGCTACCCCCAGCAGCCGCCGCAGCAGGCCTACGGGTACCCGCAGCAGGCGCCGCCGCAGCAGCAGGCGTACGGCTACCAGCCGGTTCCCGGCACCATCCAGGCGAACAACGGCTACATCAACATCGCCCACCTCGGCACCGTCAGGATCGCCACCATGGGCCAGCGCTTCCTGGCCCGGCTGATCGACGCCCTGGCGGTCGGCGCGGTCATCGCGCTGGTGATGGCGCTCGGCATGGCCAGCGTGCTCGGCATCGCCAAGGACACCGAGGACTGCACCGCGCTCAGCTACCCGAGCACCGCCTACAGCGACTGCATCCAGCAGCAGAACGACGCCGCGGGCGGTGTCGTCGCCACCATGCTGATCATGATGGGGGTGCTCTCGGTCTTCAACCTGCTCTACGAGTGGCTGATGGTCTCCTTCGCCGGCGCCACCCTGGGCAAGATGGCCATGGGCCTGCGCGTGGTCAAGGAGAGCAACGGTCAGGCCCCGGGCCTGGGCGGCGGCTTCATCCGCTTCATCATCCCGATCGTCGGCGTCTTCCTCTGCTACATCGGGGCGCTGCTGGTCTACCTGTCGCCGTTCTTCGACAACTCCGGGAAGCTGCAGGGCTGGCACGACCGTGCCGCCGGCACCCTGGTGATCAAGAAGTAACGCGGGCGGAACGCGGAACGACGGAACGGCCCGGCCCCCGCTGGAGGGGGCCGGGC
>NZ_JBHJRC010000058.1:0-33539 GCF_042261735.1 Kitasatospora sp. NPDC056327
CGGCCGCGCCCGCCGGGCGGGTGGTGTTGGTGCTTATCGCCGCTTTGGGGGCGGTGAGCGTGGACGCGGTCGCCGACGGGCTCGCCGGCTTAACAGGGGGGGGGCGGGGGGGGGGGGCCGCCCGCCCGCGCCTGCGCGGCGGCCCCGAGGTCCGCGAGCCACCCCTCCAGACCCGCCCGGAGGATCTCCTTCGCCAGCGGCACGTTCGCGTCGACCTGCGGCCCGGTGTGGGTCTCCTCGGTGCTCACCCGCACGCCGCCGCGCACCTCGGTGAAGTTCCAGACGTGCACGCCGTCGATGTGCACGCCCTCCCCGTCCGCGGGACCGGTCCAGCGGACGCAGGAGCGGTCCCGGACCTGCCGCACGGTCGAGGTGATGTCCAGGGCGGTGGCCGGGATCCCGGTCCCGGGCGGCAGCGGGGTCGTCCAGTGGAACGCCGACCCGGCGCGGAAGCGGCCGTGGTCGAGCCGTTCGGCGGTCGCGACGGACCGCTGCCAGGCGGGCCAGCGTCCGACGTCCGTCTGCAGCTTCCAGATGACGTCCAGCGGCGCGTCGATCACGGTCTCGGTCCGGTGGCGGACCTGTGCGGCGGGGTCGACCCCGGCGCCGCGGCAGGTGAGCCCGCCGGCGGGGTGGGCACCGGCGGGCACCGCCGCCCCGGCCAGCAGCCCGACGGCCAGCGGAACGGTGATCACAGCGGCTCGGATGCCGAACATGGCTTCTCCATCTCTAGGTCTCATCACGCTCGTTAGAAGTTCTAACTCCTCATCGTTCGGATAGTCAATAGCTCCCGTGATACCTTCTAACCACCGCGCAGGAGAGGCGACGCACCATGGCGAGGACCGACCCCACCACCCCCCGCGAGCGCTACCGCAACCAGGTGCGCGCCGAGGTCATGGAACGCGCCTGGGAACAGATCGCCACCGCCGGCGCCTCCGCGCTCTCCCTCAACGCGATCGCCAGGCAGATGGGCATGAGCGGCCCCGCGCTGTACCGCTACTTCGCCAACCGGGACGACCTCATCACCGAGCTCGTCCGGGAGGCCTACCGCAACCTCGCCGACACCCTCGCCGCGGCCGCCGCCGGGGGTGCCGACCTGGCCGCCCTCGCCCGCGGCCTGCGCGCCTGGGCCCTCGCCGACCCCCAGCGCTACCTGCTGGTCTACGGCACGCCCGTCCCCGGCTACCAGGCCCCCGAGGACACCACCGCCGTCTCCCGGGAGATCGCCGCCACCCTCCTCGACGCCTGCACGGCCGCCCTGCCCCCCGGCGCCCCCACCACCCCGCTGGCCGGCCACCTCGCCGACCACCGCACCTGGGCCGGCGGCCACCCCGCCCCGCCCGAGGCCCTCGCCCTCTTCCTCACCGTCTGGACCCGCCTCCACGGCGTCCTGTCCCTCGAACTCGCCGGCCACTTCACCGGCATGCGGTTCGACCCCGAGGCCCTCTTCGACTCCGAACTCGCCGCCCTGCTCCCCCGACCCACCCCCGCCGCCGGTCCCACCGCACCGTCCGAAGCCGGCCGGGGCGGGGCGTGACCGCGGCGCCGCACCCCGCGGAACGGGTGCCTGGCATGTCACGGAAGAAGGCGTTCCGTGACGGCGATGCGGGACCGGGCCACCGGCCCGGCCGGGGTGCGGCGCGCGGCGACCGCCGAGGCGCACCCGGCCGCGAGCGCGCCGCGCACTCCCCCGGGCCGACGTCGGAGCAGGTGCCATCGCCCAACCGACCCACCGCCGCAGGGCGGCCCGGGCCCCGACCGGTCACGGCGGGCGGCCGCACGGTCGCCGACCGGTCGCTGTCGTCCTGTCACGAAAGCCTTGTGCCGCCGGGCACAACCGGGCTGGAGTAGCCCGTATACCCCCGGGCCGACCGCATCGGGTCCCAACCTGCCCCGGGGTGGGACGGAGAACGACATGACCACCGAACCCATCCGCTCCGGCAACGGCGCCGGCGCCGCCACCCGGGGGATCGTCGCCGTGACCGGCGCCACCGGCAAACAGGGCGGTGCCACGGCACGCCGGCTGCTGGCCGGCGGCAGGCCGGTGCGCGCGCTGGTCCGGGACCGGACCTCGCCCGCCGCCGTGGCCCTCGCGAAGGCCGGCGCCGAGCTGGCCGTCGCGGACTTCGACGACCCTTCGAGCCTGGTGCCGGCCCTGGCGGGCGCCACGGCCCTGTTCGCCGTCCCGCCGGTCGTCTACGGCCCCTCGGGGAGCGACACCGAGCGGGAGACGGCCCGCGGCCGGGCCCTGGCCGACGCGGCGGCGGGGGCGGGGGTCGGGCAGGTGGTGTTCACCGGCGTCGCCTCGACCTCCGGCAAGGCGTTCGCCGTCCCCGAGAAGCGGCGCGTCGAGCAGTACCTGAGGGAGCGTGTCCCGCAGGTGACCGTGCTGCGCCCGGTGCGGTTCATGACCAACTTCCTCGGGCTGCCCGGCATCGGCTTCGACGGCATCGCCGACGGCGTCCACCGGCACCTCTTCCCGCCGGACGAGCCGCTCCAGATCATCGCCCTTGAGGACATCGCGGAGTTCGCCGCCCTGGCCTTCGAGCAGCCGGAGCGCTTCGCCGGACGGACGCTCGAACTGGCCGGTGACGACCCGACCCCGGTCGAGGCCGTCGCCGCGATCAGTGCCGCGACCGGGATCCCGGTGCGCTACGAACAGCTCACCCATGACGAGGCGTTCGCGCTGAACCCGCAGTTCGCCGAGGTCCGGCAGGACTGGGAGGACGGCCACCGCTGGTACGCCGACATCGAGGTGCTGCGGGTCGTCCACCCCGGCCTGCGCACGCTGCGGGACTGGCTCGCCGAGACCGGCGCGGCCGCGCTGCGCGCCCGGCTGCTCGGCGACGCGTAGCCCCGGGGAGGACGGCCTTCCCCCCGCCCCCCGCGGCTCAGCCCGCGCGCCCCGCCGGCGCCTGCGCGTCCGGCTCCGCCGCGGGTGCGGGCCCGGACGCCAGCACGGCGCGCAGCTCCTCGATGCCGCGCCGCCAGGCCGGCCCCTCCTCGGTCTCGTCCCAGAGTTCGGCCAGCTCGGACTCCTCGGCCACCACCCGGTCGAGCGCCGACACCGCGAGGGGGCGGAGGTCGGCCGGGAAGGCCGGAAGGGCCTCCTGCGGGCCGTAGGCGGTGGTGACCGGCTCGCCACCGGGGCACTGGGCGGCGACGAGGGCGGCGGCGGCCACGGCCGTCACCGCCTCGTCGCAGTCCAGGTAGTCCTCGGCCCCGGTGGCTGCGGCCCCGGCCAGGGTGCTCCGGATCAGTCCGGCGCGCTCGGCCGGGGCCGCCTCGTCCAGCGAACCCGAGAAGTCCGCGGCGGTGTCGTTGTCGAAGTGGCCGGTGTCCCAGGTGCCCATGATGATCTCCTTCGGTCGGGTCGGGAGGATCATGGCACCCCCCACCGACAACGGCACCGGGCCACCGACAACGGCACCGGGCCACCGACAACGGCACCGGGCCATCGACAACGGACCCGCCCAACGGCCGGCGGCACCGCCGGCCCGGCTCAGCCGCCGGCGGCCGCCGTGATGCGGGCCTCCAGCTCGGCCGCCAGCGACTCGACGGCGGCCGGGCTGAACGCGTGCTCGTTGTAGCGGAGCCAGCAGACCAGCGATCCGTCGGGCTGTTCGGTGGCGGCGAGCTCGGGGACGTGCCGGTCCCCGCCGGGCAGCGGGTAGGGGACGGTGGCGCTGCGCGGGACCTCCCAGGCGGTGCAGCTCAGGCCGGGCAGCTGGGCGGGGGCGTTCCAGCTCTCGTAGCGCAGCCAGGCCGCGAACGGCGCCAGCGGGCTGAACTCCGCGAACGGGTAGAGCTGGTGGTCCAGCGCGGCGGTCGCGGTGTCCTTCACCCGGGCGAGGAGTTCGGCGAAGCCCGGCGCGCCGGAGGCGTCGACCCGCAGCAGCAGGGACTGCACGAAGCAGCCGACGGCCTGCTCGGCCTCCGGGCTGGTGCGGCCGGGCACCGGGGTCATCAGGACCAGGTCGTCCTGACCGCTGCGCTCGGCGAGCAGACCGAGCCAGACCGTGGCGAGGGCCTGGAACGGGGTGGCGCCGGCCTCGGCGGCCCGTTCGCGCAGGGCGGTGGCGCGGTCCGCGGGGACGGCCAGGCGGTGGGCGGCGCTGAGCACCGTCTCGGTGTCGGCGCGGCCGGGGAACGGGTGGACCGCCTCGGGCGCGCCGCCGAGGGTCCGGGCGAAGTGGGCCCGGGAGACCGGCCAGTGGGCGTTGGCGCGGGCGACCAGTTCGCCGAGCGTGGGCATCGGCCGGGGCGGCGGCGCGGGACGACCGCGGCGCAGCGCCGAGTAGATGACCCCGAGGTCGCGCAGCAGCACGCCGACCGACCAGCCGTCACCGACGATGTGGTGCACGGCGAGCAGCACGGCGTGGTCGTCGGGTGCCCGGCTGACCACGGCGAGGCCGGTCATCGGGCCCTCGCCGACGTCGGTGAGCCGGTCGCGGACGGCGATCAACCGCGCGGACACCTCGTCGTCGCTCTCGCCCGGGGCGTCGACCAGGATCGCCTCCACTTCCGGCTCCGGGTCGACGACGGCCCGCCGGACCCCCGGCAGGGCGCCGGGCACCGGCACGAACCGGGTGCGCAGCGCCGGGTGGCGGCGCACCGCCTCGTACAGGGCGTCGGTGAGCAGCCGGGCGTTCAGCTCCTCGGTGACCCGGAACATGACGGCGACCGAGCCGACGTTGCGGCCCTCGGCCTCGGCCATCCAGCGCAGGAAGTTCTCCTGCTGGGAGGTGAGCGGGATGTCGTGGGGCTGGGCGCGCAGCTCGCGCAGGAACGGGGAGAGGTCGGCGTCGTCGACCGGCTCCGGCGCCCCGGCGGTCCGCGGGGCGCCGGCGAGCCAGGCGGCCTGGGCCCGCAGCGAGGGGCGTTCGAAGACCAGCGCGGTGGTGGCGGTGACCCCGAACTCGGCGGAGACGGCGGCGGCGAGCTGGACGGCGCGGAAGGAGTCCCCGCCGAGGGCGAAGAACTCCTCCTCGACGGCGTCGACGGGCCGGCCGAGGACCTTGCGCCAGACGGCGGCGAGGGCGTGCTCGTGCTCGGTGGCGGGCGGGGTGCCGACGGCCTCGGGGGCCGGCTCGGCGAAGCGGGCGCGCAGTTCGTGCTTCACGACCTTGCCGCTGGGGTTGCGGGGCAGCCGGTCGGTGAGCAGGATCCGGACGGGCAGTTCGGCGCGGCCGAGCCGGGCGGCGAGGAAGAGCCGCAGTTCGTCGGGGTCGAGGCCGTCGGCGGCGGGCACCACGGCCGCCACCGGGACGGCGCCCATGACGGGGTGCGGGAGGCCGAGCGCGGCGGCGTCGGCGACCCCGGGGTGGGCGTGCAGGACGTCCTCGATGCGCAGGGTGGAGACCTTGAGGGCGCCGGACTTGATGATGTCGCTCTCGCGGTCGACCAGGTACAGGTAGCCGTCGGCGTCGAGCCTGCCGAGGTCGCCCATCCGCACCCAGCCGTCCCGGAAGACGGCGGCCGAGGCCTCGGTGCCGGCGGTGTAGCCGCGCGGCGGGCCGGGCTGGCGCAGCCAGACCTCGCCGACGGCACCGGGTTCGACCGGCCGGCCGTCCTCGCCGAGCAGCCGCAGGTCGCCCGGGTTGGCGGGGCGTCCGACGGAGCCGGGGCGGCGGGCGTCGACGACGGCGGATATCTGGGCGGGGGACGCCTCGGCGGAGGTGTAGGTGTTGACGAGGGTCGCGGTCGGCAGGGCCTCGCGCAGGGCGGCGGCGACGGGGGCGGGCAGGGCGGCGGCGGAGGAGCTGATCATCAGGACGCTGCCGAGGTCGTGCCGCCCGGCGACGCCGGAGTTGAGCAGTTCGACGGCCATCGAGGGCACCAGGAAGACGGTGCCGACCCGGTGTTCGGCGACGGTCCGGCCGAACTCCTCGGCGTCGAAGCGCGGCAGGCAGATCGTGGCGGGCGCGGCGACCAGCGCGTTCACCAGGACCACCTGGGCGGCGTTGGTGCCGATCGGGAAGGCGTGCACGGCGTGTGCGGAGTGGGCGTAGGGGCGCGGGCGCGGGTCGAGCCGCTGGCCCGCGGTGAGGCTGGCGTGGGCGGCGTGCACGCCCTTGGGCGCGCCGGTGGTGCCGGAGGTGCCGATGACCTGGGCGAGGTCGCCCGGGGCGGGCCGGTGCGGCGGTTCGCCGCCGTCGCCGCCGGCCGCCTCCAGGCCGGCGAGCCGCAGGCCGCGCAGACCGGCCGCGGCGGCGCGCCCGTCGTCCTCCCCCGCGGTGACCGCGAGGGAGGACGCGCTGTCGCCGGCCAGCCGCGCGGTGTCCTCGGCGCTCAGGTCCTCGCGGGCGACGACGCCCGCCGCGCCCGCGTAGTGCGCGGCGAGCAGGGCCACCGCGTAGTCGTCCCAGGCGCGGTCGGGGAAGAGCAGCAGCACCCGGTCGCCCGGCCGCACGCCCGCCCGGGCGAGCCCGTGGGCGGCGCGCACCGCGCGCTCCCGCCACGCCCGGTAGTCGAGCACCGGGCGGCCGGGGACGATCAGCGCGGGCCGGTCGGGATGCCGCCGGGCCCGGTCGTCGAGGAGGTCGGGCAGGGTGAGCGCGTCGAGCGCCGGAACGGCGTCGGGGGCAGGGGCGCTGACGGTGGATCGGGTGCTGATGTCGACTCCCGGAAGAGGCCAGGACGGGGCCGCGGCCGATCGGCCGGACAGGGTGGCTGGTCCAGACCGTAGCGGCTCGGCGCCGTCGCCCGCCAGAGCCGTCCGGCCCCGGACGTCACGGGAGTCACCCGGCCGGCGCCCGCTAGCCCGCCCGGAGGGTCCCCGGGGTGTCGCACCGTCAGGCCGCCCCGGGGGCCCGCCCCGCGCCCTAGCGTGGGCCAGCCGACGCGCCGCTCCACCGCAGGGGGCGGCGAGACCGGAGGGAGCACGATGCCCGGACCGAACCGCGGCTTCCCCGTCGCCCTGGTCCTGCTGCTCGTGTGGGCGCTCACCGGGTGCGGCAGCGGCGGCTCCGGGGGTGAGGGCGGCGGCGGGGCGGTCGTGCTCGACTGGTACAACTTCCCCGACGACTCGGGGGCGCTCCAGCAGGCCGCCGACAACTGCGGCCGCGACTCCGGCGGGCGCTACTCGATCCGCTACCACAAGCTGCCGCGCACCGCGGACGGCCAGCGCCAGCAACTGGTGCGCCGGCTGGCCGCGCACGACAGCGGCGTGGACATCATGGGGCTGGACGTCACCTGGACGGCGGAGTTCGCCGAGGCCGGCTGGGCCCGCGAGTGGACCGGGGCGCTGCGCGAGCGGGCGAGCGAGGACACGCTGGCGGCCGCGCTGCGCACGGCCACCTGGAAGGACCGGCTGTACGCCGTCCCGTACAACTCCAACACCCAGTTGCTCTGGTACCGCGACGACCTGGTGCCCGCCGCGCCCGCCACCTGGGAGGAGATGCTGGCGGCGGCACGGCGGCTGGCCGAGCAGGACCGGCCGCACTTCGTCGAGGTGCAGGGCGCCCAGTACGAGGGCCTGACGGTCTGGTTCAACACCCTGGTCACCAGCGCGGGCGGGTCGGTCCTCACCCCGGACGCGTCGGCGCCCTCGCTCGGCGAGCCGGCCGTCGTCGCGGCGCGGGCGATCCGGGACCTCGCCCGCTCCCCCGCCGCCGACCCGTCGCTCTCCAACCAGATGGAGGACGAGAACCGGCTGGCGATGGAGTCCGGAACCGCCGCCTTCGAGCTCAACTACCCCTTCGTCTATCCGTCGATGAAGGAGAACCAGCCCGAACTGTTCCGCCACTTCCGCTGGGCGCCCTACCCCTCCGTGGTGCCCGGGCGGCCGGCCACGGTGACCATCGGCGGCATCGACCTCGCCGTCGGCGCCTACTCCCGGCACCCCGGGGCGGCCCAGGAGGCCGTGCTGTGCCTGCGCAGCCGGGACAACCAGCTGGCCAACGCGCTGGAGGGCGGCCTGCCGCCGTCGCTGCGCAGCCTGTACGCGGCCGCCGAGCTCACCGCGAGCTACCCGTTCGCCGCGGACGTGCTGAAGGCGCTGGACTCCGCCTCGGTGCGGCCGCAGACGCCCGCCTACCAGAACGTCTCGATCGCCGTGGCGCACGCCCTGTCCCCGCCCGCGGAGGTGGACCCGGAGCGGACGGTGGCCGGCCTCGCCGGGCAGATCAGGGACGCGCTCGGCTCGAAGGGGTTGATTCCATGACGGCGGCCAAGCCGGCCGGCCGGCTGTCCGAGGGTTCGCGGCAGGAGCGCCGGCTGGGCCTGCTGCTCTGCGCCCCGGCCGTGCTGGTGATGCTCCTGGTGACGGCCTACCCGGTCGGCTACGCGGTGTACCTGTCCTTCCAGCGCTACGACCTGCGGTTCCCCGACCGGTCGGAGTTCGTCGGCCTCGCCAACTACGGCGCGGTGCTGTCCTCCCCGTACTGGTGGCAGGCGCTCGGGGTGACGGTGCTGATCACCGTGGTGTCGGTGGCGGTCGAGCTGGTGCTGGGCCTGGCGCTGGCCCTGGTGATGCACCGGGCGGTGGTCGGCCGCGGGGTCGTCCGCACGGCGGTGCTGGTGCCGTACGGCATCGTGACCGTGGTGGCGGCGTACTCCTGGCAGTACGCGTGGACGCCCGGCACCGGGTACCTGGCGGAGCTGCTGCCGGAGGGCAGCGCGCCGCTGACCGAGCACTGGCCGGCGATCGGCCTGATCGTGCTGGCCGAGGTGTGGAAGACCACCCCGTTCATGGCACTGCTCCTGCTGGCGGGCCTCGCCCTGGTGCCGGCCGAGACGGTGCGGGCGGCGATGGTCGACGGCGCCGGCTCCTGGCAGCGGCTGCGGCTGGTGGTCCTGCCGCTGATGAAGCCGGCGATCCTGGTGGCGCTGCTGTTCCGGACCCTGGACGCGTTCCGGATCTTCGACAACATCTACGTGCTGACGGGCGGCGCCAACGACACCGGCTCGGTGTCGATCCTCGGCTACGACAACCTGTTCACCGCGCTCAACCTGGGCATCGGCTCGGCGATCTCGGTGCTGGTGTTCCTGTGCGTGGCGGCGATCGCGCTGGTCTTCGTCAGGGTCTTCGGCGCGGCTGCGCCCGGTGGCCCGGCGGAGCGGCGGTGAGCGCCCGGCAGGCCCGGTCGCGGGCGGGCTGGGGCGTGGTGAACCTGGTGGTGGTGCTGTACGCGCTGTTCCCGGTCTGGTGGATCGCCGCGCTGTCCTTCAAGGACCCGGCGACGCTCACCGACGGGGCGTTCGTGCCGCGCACCTGGACGCTGGAGAACTACCGGGGCATCTTCCGCACCACCGAGTTCACCCGGGCGCTGCTGAACTCGATCGGCATCGCGGTGATCGCCACCACCCTCGCCGTGCTGCTGGCCACCATGGCGGCCTACGCGGTGGCCAGGCTGCGCTTCCCCGGCAAACGGCTGCTGATCGGGATGTCGCTGCTGATCGCGATGTTCCCGCCGATCTCGCTGGTCTCCCCGCTGTTCGAGATCGAGCGGCTGCTGGGGCTGTTCGACACCTGGGCGGGGCTGATCATCCCGTACATGACCTTCTCGCTGCCGCTGGCGATCTACACCCTGTCGGCGTTCTTCCGGGAGATCCCGTGGGAGCTGGAGAAGGCCGCCAAGGTGGACGGCGCCACGCCGGCCCAGGCGTTCCGGCTGGTGATCGCGCCGCTGGCGGCGCCCGGGGTGTTCACCACGGGCATCCTGGTCTTCATCTTCTGCTGGAACGACTTCCTGTTCGCGATCTCGCTGACCTCCACGGACGCCGCCCGGACGGTGCCCGCCGCGATCGCCTTCTTCACCGGCAGTTCCCAGTTCCAGCAGCCGACCGGCTCGATCGCCGCCGCGGCCGTGGTGATCACGGTGCCGATCGTGCTGTTCGTGCTGTTCTTCCAGCGCCGCATCGTGGCCGGTCTGACCGCCGGCGCAGTGAAGGGATGACGCGGACCGATGGCGGAGATCGTCCTCGACGGGATCAGCAAGCGCTACCCCGACGGCTCGGTGGCCGTCCACGACCTGGACCTGACGGTCGCGGACGGTGAGTTCGTCATCCTGGTCGGCCCCTCGGGCTGCGGGAAGTCCACCACCCTGAACATGATCGCGGGTCTGGAGGACATCACCGGCGGCACCCTGCGGATCGGCGGGCAGGTGGTCAACGACCGGGCGCCCAAGGACCGGGACATCGCGATGGTGTTCCAGAGCTACGCGCTCTACCCGCACATGACGGTCCGCCAGAACATGGGCTTCGCGCTGCGGCTGGCGAAGGCCGACAAGGCCGTGATCGCCGCCAAGGTCGAGGAGGCCGCCCGGATCCTGGACCTCACCGAGCACCTGGACCGCCGGCCCGCACTCCTCTCCGGCGGGCAGCGCCAGCGCGTCGCGATGGGCCGGGCGATCGTGCGGGACCCCAAGGCCTTCCTGATGGACGAGCCGCTGTCCAACCTGGACGCCAAGCTGCGGGTGCAGATGCGCACCCAGATCTCCCGGTTGCAGCGGCGTCTGGGCACCACGACCGTCTACGTCACCCACGACCAGGTGGAGGCGATGACGCTGGGCGACCGGGTGGTGGTGCTCCGCGCGGGCCTGGTCCAGCAGGTCGGCCCGCCGCAGACGCTGTACGACGAGCCGGCCAACCTCTTCGTCGCCGGGTTCATCGGCTCCCCGGGGATGAACCTGCTGCGGGGGCGGCTGGAGGAGGGCGTGCTGCGCACGGCGCTCGGCGACCTGCCGCTGGACGACCGGCTGCGCCGGCGGCTGACGGCGGCGGGCGCGCCGCGCGAGGTGGTGGTCGGGATCCGCCCGGAGCACTTCGAGGACGCCGCGCTGCTGGAGCACCCGGTGGGCGGCGCGCGGGTGACGGTCGGGGTCGAGGTGGTCGAGTCGGTGGGCTCCGACGTGTTCGCGCACTTCACCGTCGAGGGCGACGCGGTCTCCGGCGGCGGTCTGGAGGAGGTCGGCGCGCAGCAGCGGGAGGCGGGGGCCGGTGCGCCCGGCCGCGAGGTGGTGGCCCGGATCGGCACCGCCACCCGGGCGGCCGAGGGCGGCCCGCTGGAGCTGTGGATCGACACCGCGCGGTTGCACGTCTTCGATCCGGCCTCCGGAACCGCGCTGAGCGGCGGGCACCGCGGGGATTAGGACGCGGGCGAACGGGCAGGCGGGGGCGCGAACCGGTCGCCCGCCGACCGGGGCGGCCGTCCGCCGGACGTGCCGTGCCGGGCGGTTCGGGCGATCATGAGGGAACGTGCCTCGAAAGGTGGAATGCGATGTTCCAGCTCCTGTGGATTCTGCTCATCGGCTTCGTGCTCGGCGTGATCGCCAAACTGATCCTGCGCGGCCCCCAGTCGATCCCGTGGTGGCTGACCATGCTGCTCGGCGCGGCCGGGGCCTGGCTGGGCAACGCGGTGGCCGGCTGGGTGGGCGTGCGGCACACGTCCGGGATCGACTGGATCCGCCATCTGCTCCAGATCGCGTTCGCCGTCGGCCTGGTGGCCGTCGTGGCCCCCGCCTGGGCCTCCCGCCGGACCAGATGACGATCCGGCGCGACGGCGTCCCGCACGGCGCGGCTAGACTCGCACGGCCGTAGTACGAACGGCCGTTGTCACGACGGCGGCCGGAGCACTGGACGACCGTCCGACCCGGCGCGGACAGCGACGACCGCGCCGGCCCGCGGGCGCCGGAATCGCGAGGGAACAGAACATGGTCGAGGCCTCCCCGAAGGTCGTTGTGGTCGTGCCCACCTACAACGAGCGGGAGAACCTTCCGGTCCTCGCCGGGCTGCTGGCCGGCCTCGAACTGCCGAACCTGCACCTGCTGGTGGTCGACGACAACTCCCCCGACGGCACCGGCGAGGTCGCCGACGGTCTCGCCGCCGGGTCCGGCGGCCGGATCTCGGTGCTGCACCGCACCGTGAAGGACGGCCTCGGCCGGGCGTACACGGCCGGGATGACCCGGGCCCTGGAGGACGGCGCGGACGTGGTCGTCCAGATGGACGCCGACCTGTCGCACCCGGCCTCGGTCCTGCCGCTGATGGTGAGCACCCTGCTGGCCGGCGACACCGCCGTGGTGCTCGGCTCCCGCTACGTGCCGGGCGGGTCCACCGCCGAGGAGTGGCCGTGGCACCGCAAGGCGCTCTCCTCCTGGGCCAACCTCTACGTCAACACGATCCTGAGCCTCGGGGTGCGGGACGCCACCGCCGGTTACAAGGCCTGGCGGGCGGAGACCCTGCGGGCCATCGACCTGCCGTCGGTGCGCAGCAACGGGTACTCGTTCCAGGTCGAGCTCAACCACCGGGTGGTGCGCCGCGGGCTCACCATCAAGGAGGTACCGATCCGCTTCGAGGAGCGGGTCGAGGGCGCGTCCAAGATGAGTCTGGGCGTGCAGGTGGAGTCGGCGCTCGCCCCGTGGAAGCTGCTGCGCGAGGGGCGCCGCCGGCCGTAGCGGAGCCGGCCGCAGGGCCGGGGAAGGAGCGCGCGTGACCGTGGCACCGGAGCGGGCCGTCGCCCTGGCGCGGCGTGCCGCCCGCGAACCGTTCGCCGTCCAGACCGCCCGGGCGACCGTCGCCGCCACGATCTCCTACCTGGTGGCGACCTGGCTCAGCAGCGAATCCGCCCCGCTGACCGCACCGCTGACCGCGCTCCTGGTCGTCCAGGTCACCGTCTACTCCACGCTCACCACCAGCATCCGCCGGGTGAACTCGGTGGTGGTCGGCGTGCTGATCGCGATCGGCTTCAGCACGGTGGTCGGCCTCTCGTGGTGGAGCCTCGGGCTGATCATCCTCGCCTCGCTGGTGATCGGCCGGTTCGTCCGGGTGGACGAGTTCGTCCAGGAGGTCGCGATCAGCGCGATGCTGATCCTCGGCGTCAGCCAGGTGACCTCCCGGGCCTGGGACCGGGTGCTGGAGACCCTGATCGGCGCGGGGGTCGGCCTGCTGTTCAACCTGCTCTTCGCCGCACCCGTCTGGGTGGACACCGCGGGCGAGTCGATCGAGGACCTCGCGCGCCGGGCCCGCCAGCTGCTGACCGACCTCGGCGACCAGCTGGGCCGGCCGACCCCGGTCGCGGACGCCGCCGAGCGGCTGCACGAGGCCCGCCGGCTCGACCAGGCGATCGCCGACGTCGACGCCGCGCTGCGCCAGGCCGAGGACAGCCTGCGGTTCAACCCGAGGATCAGCGAGGGGCTGCTCTCCCGGCTGGTGCTGCGCACCGGGCTGGACACCCTGGAGATCTGCGTGGTGGTGATCCGGGTGATCTCGCGCTCCCTCACCGACCTCGCCAAGCGGCGCGCGCCGGGCGAGCCGCTGGTCGGGCCGGACCTCGCGCTGGCGATGGAGGAGCTGCTCGCGCACGTCGGCGGCGCGCTGGTGAGCTTCGCGGTGCTGGTGACCACCCAGGTCAGCCGGAACGCCGAGGAGGCCGAACGGCGGCTGACCGCCGAGCTCAGCGCCGCCTGGGCGAGCCGGGAGAACGTCGCCCGGCTGCTGCTGGAGCAGGTGCGGGCGCATCCGGAGGCCTGGCACCTGCTGGGGTCGCTGCTGACCGAGGTGGACCGGATCCTCGACGAGCTGGACCTGGAGCACCGCTCGCGGCGGCTGATGGAGGAGCTGGACCGGGCGTCGGTGGCGAGCCGGGAACGGTTCTCCCGGCTCGGCCGGGTGCGCCAGTGGATGCGCGGCGAGCGGCCCCGGTCGGCCCGGGCGCGCCGCCGCAAGCGGGCGGGCCCCGCGTGATCCGGGAGCCTCAGGGCATCGTCCAGGGCTCCTGCGGGAGCGGGTGGCCGGTCTCCAGGTAGGTCTTCAGGTTGGAGAGCACCGCCGACCAGCCGGCCTCGGCGTCCGCGCGCTCGGCCTCGTCGGCCAGGGCGTCGTGGGTGACGGTGAGGCGGGTGAGGTCCCGGTGGGCCTCCAGCCGGAAGGTCACCCGGGACGCCCCGGCGGGGTCCGCGCCCGGCTCGGCCCAGGTGGTGACCAGGCGCTCGGGCCGCTCGGACACCTCGACGGTGCCGACCACGTCGGCGGTGCCGGAGCCGTCCGCGCGCTGGTGCTCCCAGCGGGCGCCCGGCTGCCAGGTGGAGACGTTGCGGTGGCCCCAGTAGAGGGCGGACTCGTCCGCGTTGGTCAGGGCGTGCCAGACCCGTTGCGGGGTGGCGTGCAGGTAGGAGACGTGGCGGTAGGCGGGGACGGCCACGCGCTCACTCCCCGGCCGCTTCGAGCAGCTTCCGGATGTCGATCCTGCGCATCCCGAGCATCGCCGTGGTCACCCGGGCGGCCTTGGCCCGGTCCGGGTCGGAGACCAGGTCGATCAGGACGCGCGGGGTGATCTGCCAGGACAGGCCCCAGCGGTCCTTGAGCCAGCCGCACCGACTCTCCTGGCCGCCGCCTTCGAGCAGCGCCGACCAGAGCCGGTCCACCTCGTCCTGGTCGTCGCACTGCACCTGGAGCGAGACCGCCTCGGTGAACGGGAAGACCGGACCGCCGTTGAGGGCGACGAAGGGGCGCCCGTCGAGTTCGAAGGCGACGGTCAGCACGGTGCCGGCGGCGCCCGGCCCGGCCTCCGTGTAGTGGGTGGTGCCGGTGATCCGCGAGTTCGGGAGGACCGAGACGTAGTGGCTGACGGCCTGCTCGGCCTGGTCGTCGTACCAGAGGCACGGGGTGATCTGCTGCATGGAGCCGACGGTAGCGGCGGGCCCGGGCCGGGCGTCCGCGCCACGGCCGGGGGTCACCGGTTCGGCGCCCCCGGCCGCGGCGCGCGGGTCAGTGCACCCGCCCCGCGTAGCGGCGGGCGAAGCGCTGGCCGGTGGCGGCGGTGACCACCACGTCGTAACGGCCCTGCCCGTCCAGCGGCCAGACCACGTTGCTCTGCTTGCCGGGCCGCACCCAGACGGTCTGCGCCGTGCCGGCGTAGTCGTTCGGCGCGACGGAGAAGCAGACGTCGGTCATGCCGTCGTTGACCAGCTGCAGGGTGAGCCGGCCCCGGCCGGAGAGGTCCGCGGTGACGATCGGGACGCCGATGTCGTTCTGGCCGGCCGGGACGTCCGCGCCGCCGGCACCGTCGCGGATCACCGTGCCGGCGAACCGGCGGACGAAGCCGTCCGGGCCGTGCACGGTGAAGTCGTAGCGGCCGTTGGTCGTGGCGGCCTCCCAGACGTACGTCGCCGTGGCCCCGGGCGCGACCGTGAACGGTGTGCCCGCGAACGGCTGCACGATGTTCGGGTAGACCGTGTACGGGAAGGCCACCGAGCCGTCGTTGCTCATCGTGCAGGTGATCCGGCCGGTGCGCCGGTCCACCTCGGCCTCCGCCCAGGGCTGGTAGGGCAGGTGGCGCTGCGGGCGGTCACCGCGCTCCTGGACGGGCATCGACTGGGCGCCGACCGCCGGGAGCTGCACCCCGGGCAGACCGGTCCCGGCGTCGGCCCTGGCCATCAGGGCGTTGGTGTCGGGCAGGACCGGGAGCGACCGGTCGGGGGCCGCGAAGTCGAAGCAGCTGGTGAGGTCGCCGCAGACGGCCCGGCGCCAGGCCGAGATGTTGGGCTCGGCGACCCCGGTGACCAGCTCCATGAAGCGCAGCACCGAGGTGTGGTCGAAGACCTGGGAGTTGACCCAGCCGCCGCGCGACCAGGGCGAGATCACCCACAGCGGCACCCGGTTGCCGAGGCCGATGGCGCGGCCCTGGGTGAACTCCTCGGGGGTGCCGGGCTCGGGGGTGGGCGGCACCATGTGGTCGAAGTAGCCGTCGTTCTCGTCGTACATCACCAGGAAGACGGTGTGCTGCCAGACGTCCGGGTTGGCCATCAGCGACTGCAGGGCCTGGTTCACCCAGTGCGCGCCGTACGCCGGGCCCGCCTCCGGGTGCTCGGAGAACAGGTACGGCGCGACCAGCCAGGAGACGGTCGGCAGGGTGCCGTCCTTGCAGTGCGCGTCGAAGGCCGCCGGGTCGAACTTCGTCATCGCGTTGACGTACCGGGGGTCGTCCTTCGGGAAGGCGTGGAACTGGCGGAAGTAGGACAGCGCGTTGTCGTCGTAGTCACCGGTCCGCTCGTCCTTGCTGGGGTTGTGGTAGACGCGCCAGCTGACGCCCGCCGCCTGGAGGCGTTCGGCGTAGGTCGTCCAGTCGGCGACGGGGTTGTCGGTGACCGGGGTGTTGTCGATCCACGGGCCGGTGGTGCCGTCGCGGCCGGGGCCCGCGGTGCCGGTCCACAGGTAGAGCCGGTTGGGGTCGGTCGGGCCGGCGAGCGAGGTGAAGTAGGCGTCGCAGACGGTGAACGCGTCGGCGAGCGCGTACTGGTAGGGGATGTCCTCACGGGTGAAGTAGCCCATGGCGCGCTCGCCCTTGGCGGCGATCCACTTGTTCATCGCGCCGTTGTTGATGGCCTGGTGGCCGGTGGCCCAGTCGTGCGGCAGGCCCCCGGCGTTCTGCGCGTTGTACTTGGAGGTGTCCATCCGGTACGGCAGCATCACGTTGCCGTCGCTGCGGCGCGGGTCCGGCTGGCGGAACACGTCGGTGCCGTCGGGGAACCGGAGCGCCTGCTTGTCGCCGAAGCCCCGTACGCCGGCCAGCGCGCCGAGGTAGTGGTCGAAGCTGCGGTTCTCCTGCATCAGGACGACCACGTGCCGGACGTCCTCGATGGTGCCGGTGAGGCGGGCGGGAGCGGTCCCGGCGGCGGGGGCGGCCTCGGCCCGGGGGCCGTTCAGGCCGGTGACGGCGGCGGCGCCGGCGGCCGCGGTGGCGCCGACGAAGGTGCGGCGGGAAAGGTCGGACATCGCGAACTGGCCTTTCAGAGCTGGAAGGTGGCGACCGCGGCGGCGGTGTCGGACGGCCACTGGTTGGCGGCGACGGCCGCGGGGTCGGCGCCGGTGGCGGGCCAGTCGGCGACCAGGGTGTGCGCCTCGACCAGCTTCAGCCGGCCGCGGTACAGCACGTAGTCGGTACGGTCCTGCGGCTCGGCCCTCCCGGCGGCCCGCTCCTTGCGGACCGGCGACCAGGTGCAGCCGGGGGCCTTCACCGGGTTGCGGTTCTCCTCGCGGAAGGCGTCGGTGAGCCCGGCGGCCCGGAGCACCGTGGTGACCGGCCAGGCGAAGGCGCCGGTGCCGCCGTGCGCGGCGGCGGTGGCCGCCGTCCAGTCCAGGTGGGACGGCGACGAGAGCGCCCCGCCCAGCACCACGGGGACGCCCCCGGCGGCGTCCGCGCCGAGCGCGGCGGCGAGCGCCCGGGCCTGCCGCAGCCGGACCGAGGCGTTCTCGGCGGCCAGCACCAGGGCGGCGGTGCCGCCGTCCTGGAGGGCGTACGGCCCGTAGCCGGCCTCGTCGAGGTGGGCGGTCCAGACCCGGACGGTGCGCCCGCCGGGCAGCTGCACGGTCGCCCCGGCGGCGGGCAGTCCGGCGGTGGCCGCGGTGACGGCGGTCAGCGGGTAGCGGCTGAGCAGCCCGACGCTGCCCTCGCTCTGGTAGGCGTACCAGCCGAGCGCGTCGGCCAGCGTCCGGGCGGCCCGGCCCGCGGTCTCCTGCAGCGCCAACACGTCCAGGCCCTGGGCGAGCACGACGCGCAGCTGCTTCTCGGTCGCGTCGGTGAAGGCGGCGCCGGCCTCGGCGAGGTTCCAGCTCGCCACCTTGAGGCGCGGCGCGACGGCCGGGTCGGCGACCGGGAGCAGCACGGTGACGGTGTCGCCGGCACCGGCGCCGTCCTTGACGCCGACGACCAGGGTCTCCGGGGTGCGCGGGACCTTGTCGGCGGGCGCGGTTCCGATGACGGTGCCGTCGGCGGTGACCGCGAGCCAGGCGGGGCCGGTGACCTTGCGGAAGACCGGGCCGCCGGGCGGGTTGCCCTCGGGGCGGGACCAGAGGCCGCCGAGCCGGAGGGTGACGGCCTCGCCGGGGGCCACCGGGCCGGCCGTGAAGGAGTCCACGGCGGCGTGCGGGCGGACGACGGCGGGCTTCGGGCGGAAGCCGAACGGCTCGCTCCTCGCGAGGATGCCGTAGCCGTCCTTGGCGAGCAGGTAGGCGGTGTACGGGCCGCCGGTGAGCGCGGAGGTGTCGAGCTGGACGTCCCCGGCGGCGGCCGGGGTGTACTTCCAGAGCAGCGAGCCGCCGTTGCCGGGCCGACGGTCGCCGTCGTAGATGCCGACCCAGTTCTTCGGGTCGGGGGCGTCGGTGGTCCAGTGGAAGGTGAGGCGGTCGCCCTCGACGGGGCCGCCCGCCGGGTGCGGGGCGAGGAGGGTCAGGGTGCTGCCGGTGGCCACGGATGTCCTGTCCGCCGCTGGGGCACCGGGCCGTCGGGGGGTACCGGGCCGGGGCCCTCCGCGGCTGCTGACGGAGGCTGGGAGGGGCGGCCCCGTCGACAGTTGGCTGTACAACTGCGGGGCCGGGCCCATTCATCCGAAGGCCAGCGACCTGGGCGTGAACGAAACGTGACGGAATGTCGGGCGGTTCGGGAACTGTCGGACCGCCCCGCCGGGATCCGGGGGGCGGTCCGACCGGTTCAGTCCAGGCCGCGGGCGCTGCGCAGCCGGTCGGAGAGCGCCGCCGGGTCGACGAGCGGGTCCGGGTAGCCGGCCGGGCGTTCGGCCAGCAGCCAGGGGCGGTGCACCGCCCGGCCGGGGACGTGTGCCAGCTCGGGGATCCAGCGCCGGACGTAGGTGCCGTCCGGGTCCAGCCGGTCGGCCTGGGCCAGCGGGTTGAGCACCCGGTTCGGCCGGGTGTCCGTCCCGGTGCCCGCCACCCACTGCCAGTTGAGCTGGTTGTTCGCCAGGTCCCCGTCCACCAGGAGCCGCAGGAAGTGGCGGGCGCCGATCCGCCAGTCCCGGTACAGCGTCTTGGCGAGGAAGGAGGCGGTGACCAGCCGGGCCCGGTTGTGCATCCAGCCCTCGTGGGCGAGCTGGCGAAGGCCCGCGTCGACCAGCGGGAAGCCGGTGCGGCCGGCGCGCCAGGCCGCGCACTCCTCGTCGTCCTCGGGCAGCCAGCGGTCGCCGCGGTCGCGGTAGTCGTGGTGCGCGGCCCGGGGCCGGGCGGCCAGCACCTGGTGGTGGAAGTCGCGCCAGACCAGCTGGCGGACGAAGGCCTCGGCGCCGTCGCCGCCCTGGCGGCCGGCCGTCGCGGCGAGTTCGCCGGCGGAGAGGCAGCCGAAGTGCAGGTAGGGCGAGAGGCGGGAGGTGCCGTCGGCGGCGAGGTCGTCGTGGAGTTCGGCGTAGCGGTCGAGCGGGTAGTCCCGCCAGAGCTTCCGGCCGGCCCGCTCGCCGCCGGGCGGGAGGGCGGGCGAGTCCGGCCGGGCGGCCGGGACGGGCTCGCTCGCGGGGCCGTCCGGCGTGCGCAGGGCCTTCGGCGCGCGGTGGACGCTCCGGTGGGGCGCCTGCGACCAGGCACGGAAGTACGGGGTGAAGACGGCGTAGTGGTCCTTGCCGGCCGGGGTGACCGCGCCGGGGACGAGGGCGGTGAGCGAGCCGTCGTGCACGTGCAGCCGGTCGCCGAGCGCGGCGCGCAGCTCCTGTTCGCGGCGGTGGGCGAAGGCGCTCACCCCGGCGGCGACGTGCACCGAGCGGACCGGCTGCCCGGCGGCGTCCAGCTCGGCGGCGAGGTCCGCGGCGGCTCGGGCGGCGGGGCCGCGGCGCAGCACCAGCCGCCCGCCGAGCGGGCGCAGCGAGGCGTCCAGGTCGGTGAGGCAGTCGGCGAGGAAGGCGGCGCGGTTGGGCGCGGCGAAGCCGGTGGCCTCGACGTCGGGGTCCAGGACGAAGAGCGGGACGACCTCGTCGGCGGCGGCGCAGGCGGCGTGCAGCACGGGGTTGTCGTGCAGGCGGAGGTCCTGGGTGAGCAGGGCGATGGCGACGGTCATGGGTGACGGGCCCGGGCCGGCTTCCGTAACTCGCGGCGGGGCGCCGGTCCGCCCCCTGGCGGAGCGAGCCTCCCACGGACCGGGGCCGGGCGGGAAACGGCGCGCGGACGCCGGGGGCGCGCGGACATGTGTCGCGCGCCCCCGGGGTTCTGCGACGTGACGGACCGGGCCGGGGCGGGGCGGGGCGGGACCGGGCCGGCCGGCCCGGGGAGCGGGTGAAGGGGTGGGCGGGTGAGGGGTGGGCGGGCTCAGGCGAGGGCGAGGAAGAGCTTCTCCAGCTCGGCCTCGCTCATCGGCGGCGCGTCGGCGTCGGCGCCCGCCATGCACTGGCGCATGCCGCTCGCCACGATCTTGAAGCCCGCCCGGTCGAGGGCCCGCGACACGGCGGCGAGCTGGGTGACCACGTCCTTGCAGTCGCGGCCGGCCTCGATCATGGCGATCACGCCGGCCAGCTGCCCCTGGGCGCGCCGGAGCCGGTTCAGGACCGCGCCGACGGCCTCCTCGTCCACCTGCATCTCAGGACCGCCTTCCGCTGTCGACTACCGGCTCCCCAGTGTACCCCGTGGGGTATCGAGGCCGGGATGGCCGACGCGGGCCCCCGGCGACCGGCCGCAACGGACCGCGACGGGCCGTGACCGGCGCCTCCGGCGGCGGGTGGCGGTCAGCGGCGGGCGAGCCGCCGCTCCCCCGCCGCGCCGGTCGCGTACGCGAGCTCGTAGTGCGCGAACACCTCCGGCTCGCTCTCGGCGGGCAGCACGTCGTCCACCCCGATCGACGGCGCCTGCTTGACCAGCGCCTTCGGGAACGCCACCCGGACGTACCCGGGGCCCAGCACCGCGCCGTCGAGCGGCACGAACACCAGCCGGCGCTTCATGCTCAGCCCGACCGTGACGGTCACGAAGTACGGCTCGTCACTGGCGGTCTCGACGTAGACGGACTCCAGCGTGCCGATCTTGTGGTCCTTCTGGTCCACGACGGAGTGGCCCCGCCACTCCCTGATGTCGGCCGGAACGATCTCGGCGACGGCCATCGCGACCTCCCGTAGCCGCCGGTGCGGCGGCGCCTCGGCCGGGCAGTACCCCGGATCCTCCCATCCTGCGCCGCCGGGCGGCCCGGCGCCCGCCGGACGGGCCCGCACCCGGCTCCTGCCCGGCCCTCACCCGGCCCTCAGGAGCGCCGCCCGCCGTCCCGGCCGGCCGCCGCGCGCTCCCCGCCGGGTGTGCGCAGCAGTGGGACCAGGGCCCGCTTGAGGACCTTCCCGCCGGGGCCGACCGGCAGCGCCGCGGCGAACTCGACGCGCCGCGGGCACTTGTAGCCCGCCAGCCGGTCCCGGCTCCAGGCGACGATGCCGGCCGCCAGCTCCGGGGACTCCACGACGCCCGGCCGGGGCACCAGCACCGCGCAGATCTCCTCCCCCAGCCGCTCGTCCGGCACCCCGACCACCGCGGCCTGGGCCACCGCGGGATGGCGCAGCAGCACCTCCTCGACCTCGCGCGGGTAGACGTTGTAGCCGCCGCGGAGGATGACGTCCTTCTTCCGGTCCACCAGCCGCAGCCGGCCGTCGGGGTCCAGCACCCCGAGGTCGCCGGTGCGGAACCAGCCGTCGACGAGCACGGCCGCCGTCTCCCCGGGCAGGCCGAGGTAGCCGCTCATGACGTTGTGGCCGCGGACGACGACCTCGCCCACCTCGCCCGGGGCCAGCAGCTCGACGCGCTGCTCGCGGTCGGCGCGGGCGACGCCGACCTCGACCCCGTCGATCGGCGTCCCCACCGTGCCGGGGCGGACGGGCGTCCCGGGCATGTTGTAGGCGACGCAGGGCGAGGTCTCGGTCAGCCCGTACCCCTCGTAGACGGGACAGCCGAACACCTCGCGCACCCGGTCCAGGACCGGGACCGGCAGCGCCGAGCCGCCGCTGTACGCCCGGTGCAGCCGCGGCGCGGGTGCGCCGTCGGCGACCGCGGCGAGCAGCGCGTGGTACATCGTGGGTACGCCCATGAACACGGTGCAGCCGTGCCGGGCCATCAGTTCGAGGGCGGGCCCCGCGGCGAACCCCGGCATCAGGACGACGGCCGCCCCGACGTGGAAGGCCGTGCCCATCAGACAGGTCTGGCCGAAGGTGTGGGACAGCGGAAGCGCGCAGAGCAGCACGTCGTCGGGGCGGACGTCGAACGGGGCGGCGGCCGTCACCTCGATGTTGGTGACGATGTTGCGGTGGGTGAGCAGGGCGCCCTTGGGCCGGCCGGTGGTGCCCGAGGTGTACAGGACGGCCGCGATGTCGTCGGGGGATCCGGGCAGCGGATCCGGCAGCGGCGGGAGCGGTGTGCCCGGGCCGGTCCGTTCCGCGTCCAGGCGCACCGCGCCGGCGGGGGCGGCCCCGGTCGTGAACAGTGCGGTGCCCGCGGCCGCGGCCGCCGCGGCGCCCTCCTCCGCCGTCGCGTCCGCGCAGACCAGGGCCCGGGCGCCGCTGTCGGCGAGGACGAACCCGATCTCGGCGGCGCGCAGTTGTGCGTTGAGCGGCACCACGGTGGCGCCGAGGGCGAGCGTGCCGTAGTAGACGACGGGGAACTGCGGGCCGTTCGGAAGCAGCAGCGCGACCCGGTCGCCCGGCCCGATCCCGTGCCGGCGCAGCTCGGCGGCGCAGGCACGGGCCCGCTCCCACAGCTCCCGGTAACCGACCGCCGTGGACTCCCAGATCACGGCCGGCGCGTCCGGCCGCCGTGCCGCGGTGTCCGCGAGCACGGCGGCCAGTGGCCGTGTCACACCGCTTCCCTGACCGCCGGGGCGGAGCCCCTGCGCTCGGAGGCGGTCGGGATGCCGAGGTTCAGCCAGATCCCGGCGAGCGCCTCGGCGAACTTCCGCACGTCGGCGGTGGTGTGGGTGGCCGACGGCGCGATCCGCAGCAGTTCGTCGCCCTCGCGCACACTGGGGGCGTTGATGGCCTGCACGTAGATGCGGTGCCGGTCGAGCAGCTGGGCCGACGCCTGCTTGCACAGGGCGTCGTCGCCGACGAGCGCCGAGACGATGTGCGAGTCGGCGGACTTGAAGGGGATGTCGGCCTCGTCCAGCAGGCTGTGCAGCAGCCGGGCGTTCTCGGTCAGGCGCCGGCGCTCCGCCTCGTCGGCCCGCAGGTGCCGCACCGCCGCCAGGGCGCCCGCCGCGGTGGCCGGCGGCAGCGAGGTGGTGAACACGAACGCCCGGGAGACGGCCCTGACGTGGTCGACCAGGTCGCGGGGGCCGGCGATGTAGCCGCCCACGGTGCCGAGCCCCTTGGCGAGCGTGCCCATGATGACGTCGAACCGGTCGGCGAGCCCCTCGCGCGCCGCGATGCCGGCGCCCTGCGGCCCGTACATGCCGATGGCGTGCACCTCGTCCAGGAAGGTGGTCGCGCCGTGGCGCTCGGCCAGTTCGGCGATCCCGGCGAGCGGCGCGACGTCGCCCGACATCGAGTAGACCGACTCCAGCACGATCAGCTTCGGCAGTGCCGGGTCGGTCTCGTCGAGCAGCTGCGCCAGGTGCCCGACGTCGTTGTGCCGGAAGATCCGCTTGGTCGCGCCGCTGTGCCGCAGCCCGTCGATGATCGAGGCGTGGTTCAGCGCGTCGGAGAACACGACGGTGTCGGCCGGGGTGCCCGCGAGCACCGTCAGCGCGCCGTCGTTGGCGGTGTACCCGGAGGTGAACAGCAGTGCCGCGTCCTTGCCGTGCCAGTCGGCGAGTTCCCGTTCGAGCTCGACGTGCAGGTGGTTGGTCCCGCCGATGTTGCGCGAGCCGCCGGATCCGGCGCCGAACCTGGACACCGCGTCGTGCACCGCTTCCAGCACCCGCGGGTGCTGGCCCATGCCGAGGTAGTCGTTGCTGCACCAGACGCTGACCTCGGTGTCACCGGCGGGCGTGCGTGCCACGGCGCTGGGGAAGTCCCCCGCGCGCCGGCCGATTTCGAGGAAGGAGCGCGACGGTGTCCGGGCCGTTGTGGGTTCGGTCGTGAAGTGTTCCAGATGCGTGGGCATGCTCTCCAGCTCCATGGGGTTCGGCCTGCGGTCAGGCGTGCGAGGTGTGCTCCAGCCGCAGGCGTGGCTTGTCGGGCTTTCCGGAGGCGTTCAGGGGGATCTCGTCGAGGACGCGGATCCGTTCGGGGACGTGCGCCGGCGACAGGATGTTGCCGAGGTGCCCGCGCACCTCGCCGAGGTCCACCGACGCGCCCCGGCGCAGGGTGATCGCCGCGTGCAGGTGTTCCAGGCCGTCCTCGCCCAGGAAGCCGTAGAGGACGGCCTGCGCGATGCCCGGGAGGGTGAGCATCGCCCGCTCGACGACCGTGGGGTACACCTTGACCCCGTCGATCTTGACCATGTCGGCGACCCGGTCCAGCAGGTGCAGGTAGCCCTGCTCGTCCAGGTGGCCGATGTCGCCGGTGCGGTACCAGCCGTCGCGCAGCACCCGCGCGGTCAGCACGTCGTCCAGGTAGCCGTCCATGACGTGCGGGGACCGGACCCGCACCTCACCGACCTGGCCGGTGCCGAGCACGGCGCCCGTCTCCGGGCTGCCGATGGCGATCTCGACGCCGGGGAACGGCCGCCCCACCGTGGCCAGCAGCTGCGGATCGGCGTGGTCCTCGGGCGTCAGGCAGCTGATCCGGGCGCTCTCGGAGGTGCCGTACTGCTGGTGGAGGTGCGGGCCGAGCAGCCGCACGGCCTCGGCGAGGCGGGCCGGTGCCGCCGGGCTCCCGGCATAGTCGATCCGGCGCAGACCGGCCAGCCCGGCGCGGGCCGGATCGTCCGGTGCGAGGTCCGCGAGCCGGTCGAGGACCCGGTAGAGGTGCGCGGTGGCCATGAAGGTCCGGGTGACGCCGTGCTCGCCCACCGCCCGGATCCACGGGTCGGGCGCGAACTCCTCCAGCAGCACCAGCCGGCCGCCGTCGATCAGCGCCGCGTCGGCGAGCTGGGCGACCGTCTGGCTCAGCGGGGTGCCGACCAGCGCCGTGATCCGCCCGGCCTCCCGGCCCTGGGCGATGGTCCCGTGGACCACGCTGTCCCAGGACCGCCGCGACTTCCGGATCCCCTTGGGGCGTCCGGTGCTGCCGCTGGTGAAGGCGACGGCCGCGAGGTCCCCGGGCGACCAGGGGGCGGGCACGGCCGGCCCCGGGTCGTCGCCGGGCACCGTCCGCCCCGGGCCGGGAACGCCGGGGCCGATCAGCGGGATCCCGGCCGACCGGGCGAGGACGGCCGCCCGGTCGGCACTGTCGGGATCGGCGTAGAGCAGCGCGGCCCCGGTGGTCCGGAGGATCTCCAGCTGGTCGTCGGCCGCCAACATCGCCGCGCTGGACCCCGGGTTGGTGGACCGCAGGTGTCCGACCGCGGCCCCGAGCAGGTGGGCCGCGTGCCGGACCGCGAGGATGTCCGGGCTGTTGGACGCGGTGAGCACCCCGACGACCGTGCCGCGGGCCGCCCCGGACGCGTGCAGCGTCCGGTGGATCCCGGTCACCGCGCGCAGGTGCCCGCCCGCGGTGGTCCAGGAGCCGCGGTAGTGCAGCACCGGGGCGCCCGGGTCCTGCGCGAGCACGGTGAGCAGTTCGGCGACGTACCCGCCCGCCGGCGCCCACCACTGTCGACTGTCGGTTGCCATGCCGATCCCTCCCGCCGGCCCGGGGGTCCGGGCGGTTCAAGGACCCCGGACGGGGTCGCCGCGGTCAGTTGCCGACGTACTCGGCGCGCACCAGCCAGCTGCGCGAGGGTCCCTTGCGCTCGCGGGGCTGCACCTGGAACGGCCAGTCGTCGTGGGCGGTGCTCGGCTCCCCGGGCTCCTTGAGGTCCCGGACCTTCCAGCCGATCGAGGCCAGGTACTCCTCGGGCTCGTCGGTGCCGAACAGCCAGGGGGTGCCGTCCTCCGCGAGGCTGCGCCGGAACTCCTGGGAGAACGGGCTGCGCAGCAGCGCCTGGCTGACGAAGTCGACGCCCAGCCGGCTGCCCGGTGCGGAGGCCGACCCGAGGGTCCGCAGCAGACCGGTCGCCTGCTCCGGGGTGAGGAAGAAGAGCAGCCCCTCGGTGATCCACAGGGTGGGCCGGGCCCGGTCGAAGCCGGCCCGGTCGAGCTCGGGCAGCCACTCCAGGCGCAGGTCGACGGCCACCTCGTGGCGGGTCACCCGCGGCCGGGCGCCGAGCCCCTCCAGCCGGCGGCGCTTCTCCGCCAGGAGCGCCGGGAAGTCGACCTCGTAGACCGTCGCGTCGTCCGGCCAGTCGAGCCGGAACGGGCGGGTGTCCATGCCGGCGGCGACGAAGACGACCTGGCGGATGCCGTCGTCCGCGAGGATCCGTTCGATGCTCTCGTCGAGGTAGCGGGTGCGGATCGCGATGAACGGGGCCAGTCCGCTGCCCCGGTTCTTCTCCAGCAGTTCGAAGCCGCGCGGTGCGGCCAGCGCGCGGGCGTAGGGGTCCCGGAAGGTCGCGCGGTCGCCGCGTTCGGTCTCCAACGCCCTTGCCGCGGCCGTCCACTGGGCCGTGTACGAGACGGCTTCCATGAGTCTCCTCCTTGGTTCCGGGTGCGGTCAGGCCGCGACGAAGAACGCCTTCTCGATGGCGGCCAGGGTCTGGAAGTTCTGGATGTCGATGTTGTCGAAGTCGATCTCCGCGCCGGTCGCGTTCTCGATCACGTAGACCAGCTCGACGAAGGTCAGCGAGTCGACCAGGCGGGTCTCGATGAGGTTCTCCTCCGGGTCGATGGTCTGCCGGTCCGGGTGCCGCTTGAGGATCCAGCTGCGGACTTCGTCGATGCTTCCCGTCGTTGCCATGTGCGCTCCTGTCGGTGTGTCGTGGGTGGTGCCCGGGACGGGGTGTCGGGTGGCGGCGCGGACGGCGGGCGTCACGCGAGGGCCGCGGCGGCCTCCCGGACCGCCTCCAGCGCCCGCGGCGCGCTGCCGTGCGCGTCGGTCAGGACGGCCAGCCAGCGCTCCAGGCCGAAGGCCACGCAGCTGGTGAAGGCGTGGCCGGGCTCGCCGGCGAGCCGGATCCGGCAGCGTTCGCCGAAGAAGTTGCGGTGGGTGTTGACCGAGGCGATGGCGAGGCCGCCGGCCTGGAACTCGTACTTGACCGGGCTGAGCCTGGACATCAGCGCCCGGGCGCCGCCGTTCTCGAAGAAGGGGTCCGCGGCGGCCTCCCGCTCCAGGCCGATCCCCAGCGCGGCGCCGAAGGCGGTGATCCGCGCGGTGAAGTCGGCCAGCAGCCGCTGGGTGTGGTCGAAGGAGCCGAGGGCGACGATCTCCCGCATCTGGAAGCTGGTCAGCCGGCGCAGCGGGACGTAGTGGTCCTCGTTGCGGAAGCACCGGTTCACCAGGGTCACCAGGGTGTCCCCGGCGAGTTCGGCGCCCTCGTAGTACAGGTAGGCGCCGAAGCAGGTGGCGTGCGGCAGGCCGAGCCGGGGCTCCTGGAGGTCGGCCCGGGCGAACCGGCCGCCGGCCGGCCGGGGCGGGCCGTCCGTCAGGTCCAGCGGGGCCGCGACCAGGGCGAGGTGCGGGAAGTTGGTGTAGACGTCGAACTTTTCGAGGTCGGACACCGGGTACACCGGCGGCGGCAGGATCTCCCGGGCGCCGGCGGCCCGGGCCCAGCCGGTGAGGACGGCGTCCAGTTCGCGCAGCAGGTCGGTCTCGTCGGGGCCGAGGACGGCCGGCGCGCCGGTGGCGGTGGCCGGCGCGGGACCCGCGGTCACCGGACGATCCCGATCTTCTCCAGGAACCGGGAGGTCTTGCGGAAGACGCTGCTCTCCAGCTCCGCCCGGGCGGGCGAGGCCAGCAGTTCCTCGCGCACCGCCAGCGGGTCGGCGAGGCCGGCGTCCCGGTAGACGTGCGGGTTGTAGAGCGACTCGAAGCTGTACGTCAGGTAGCGGCGCAGGTAGCCGGAGATGCCGGCCAGCTCCTCGTCGGTCGCGGTGCGCTTCACGTCCGCGAACAGCGCGGTGACCAGTTCGCGGCCGAAGGCGATGTGCCGGGACTCGTCCTGGTGGTGGATCCGGTTGATGCCCCGGATGGTCTCGTGCAGCCGGTCGTCCAGCGCCATCCGGGAGTTGAAGTGGTCGACCAGCTCCTCGAAGATCAGGATCCGGACGAAGACCAGCAGGCTCTCCACCTCGGGCCTGGGGATCTCCGCGGTCGCCCCGGCGGGCTGGCGGTAGATCTTCCGGCCGTAGCGCAGGCAGAACTCGGCGAAGAACCACATGTGCTCGTTCTCCTCGCCGATGAAGTGGTGGAAGAACTCCGACGGCGTCTCGAACCCCTTGGTGTGGATCCGGCGGGTGACCTCGATGAGGAGTTCCCGGATGCCGTGCACGTTGAGGCTGTAGAAGTTGATGCTCTCGAACTTGGAGAGCGCGTGCAGCTGCTGCTCGTCCAGACGCCCGGCGAGGGAGGTGCCGTGCGTGGTGGTCAGCTCGGGGCTCATCCACCACATGGCGTCCGGCAGGCTGTCCGGCCATTCGAAGAGCCGGTAGGGGTTGTAGTAGTCGTCGATCGACTTGGTGGTCAGCCGGTCGAGGATCTCCAGGAATCGTTTGTCGGAACCGATCAGGTCGCTGACCATGGGGTGCCGCTCCATTCGGGAGGTCTCATGCGGTGACGCCGCCGGCCGCGCGGCCGGTGGTGACCGGTGACCGCTCGGGTGCCGGGTGCCCGGCCGCCCGCTCGCGGTCCGCGGTGATCAGGTGCGGGGGGTAGAGGACCCGCAGGACCGGGCCGGTCATCACGGTGGTCAGCACCGCCATGAGCACCATGAGCGAGTACAGCCGCTGGTCCAGCAGGCCGAGTTGCAGGCCGGTGGTGAGGATGATCAGTTCGGTGAGGCCCCGGGTGTTGACCAGGGCGGCCAGCACCCCGGAGCGGCGCCAGTCCAGCCCGGACCACCGCGCGCCGGCCGTCGCGCCGAGGTACTTCCCGCCCACCGCGACAAGCATGATCGCGCCGAGGTCGACGAGCCCGGACGTCCCCAGCCGGGACAGGTCGACCTGCGCACCGGCCACCACGAAGTAGACCGGCAGCAGCAGGTTCTCGGTGAGCAGGCCCAGCCGCCGGCCGGCCGGCTCGCGCAGCCCGCCCGGCCCCGAGGGCATCACCAGGCCGAACAGGAACGCGCCGAAGATGAGGTGCAGGCCCAGCCACTCGGTGGCCGCGCCGCAGACGAACAGCCCGGTCAGCGCCACCGCGAACGGCTCTCCGGTGCGCCCCAGCCGGGTCCGCCGGGCGGCCCAGCGGGCCAGCAGCGGCCGCAGCAGGCCGAACACCAGGAGCAGCAGCGGGACCATCAGCAGCAGCCGCCACTGGGTCCGGCCGGAGGCGACCATGACCGTCACCGCCAGCATCGACCAGGCGATCAGGTCGCCGATCGCGGCGCTGGCCAGCGCGATGCCGGCCACCGGGGTCTCCAGCATCCCGCGGTCCTGGACGATCCGGGCCAGCACCGGGAACGCGGTCACCGACATCGCGGTGCCCAGGAACAGCGTGTACCCCGCCGACCCGCCGCCGGCCGGCACGACCACGGTCACGGCCAGCAGACAGGCGAGCGCGAACGGCACCGCGATGGAGCCGGCCGTGGTGGCGAGGACGACCCCGGTCCGCCGCCGCGGCGGGTGCCGGGCGAGCTCCTGGCCGATCAGGAACAGGAAGACCGCGACCCCCAGACTGCCGAGCGCGCGCAGGACCAGGTGGATGTCGGCCGGGAACAGGGCACGCTCCACCGCCGCCGGCAGCAGGGTCGGGCCGAGCAGGACGCCGGCCACGATCTCCCCGATCACCGCGGGCTGGCCGAACCGCGCGGCCAGCGAGCCGAGCGTCTTGGCCACCACCAGGACCACCGCGAGCACCAGCAGGAACGTGATGCTCTGGGTGGAGGTCACTCCGCCCCGACGGCGGGCTCCACCAGCCGTCGGATCCGCAGCTTCGGCTTCAGCTCCAGGTAGAGCCCGCCCACGGCCTTGTCGGGCGAGGCCGGCATCGAGTTCATCGCCTCGTTGTGGCCCGCGAGGATGCCGCCCTCCGCGCCGAGGTCGCCCTGGGTGCGGATGCGTTCGGCCACCTTGTCCAGCGCCGCGGTGCCGTCCTGGGTGTCGTCCAGGTCCTCGACGCCGGTCACGATGTGCAGGAACGACTCGTACAGGTTCAGCATGTGCCGTTCGCGCCGGGTCAGCTTGTCCGCCTCGAAGAACTGCGACTGGCGGTTGTAGCTCTTGTAGAAGAAGGAGACCACCACCAGCAGCCGCTCGTACGCCTGCCGGTAGGCCTTGGCGAAGAACGCGGAGGCCTCGTCCTCCGTGAGGTCGCCCGTCACGACGGCGGAGACGGACGCGGCGGCCAGCAGCGCGCTGAACGTGGCGAGGTGCACGCCCGTCGACAGCAGCGGGTCCAGGAAGCAGGCCGCGTCGCCGATCATCATGTACCCCGGGCCGGCGAACCGCTCCGAGATGTACGAGTAGTCCTGCTCGACCTTGAACTCGGGCAGCCGCTCGGCTCCCTCCACCATCTCCGCGACGCGCGGACACTGGGCGAGGGCGTCGAAGTAGACCTCCTCGATGCCGCCCAGCCGCTCGCGTTCGGCGGCGAACGCCGTCCGCTTGGCCACCAGGCCGATCGAGTGGGTGCCGTCGTGCAGCGGGATCGCCCAGAACCAGCCGTAGGGCACCGAACAGACCGCGATCGCGCCGGCCGGGCCCTTCTCCAGCGGCTTGACGCCGCGCCAGTAGGACCACACCGCGACGTTCTTGAAGGCCTCCTGGTAGCGCCGGTTCTTCAGGTACTTGGTGGCCATCACCCCGGACCGGCCGGACGCGTCGACCAGGAAGTCGAATCCGATCTCGCCGGTGTCCGAGCGGTCGCCGGTGGCGGCCCAGCGGGCCTTCACCGGCCGGTCGCCGTCGAACTCGATGTCGGTGACCCGCACGCCCTGACGGACGTTCACACCGAGTTCCTCTGCGTTGTTCAGCAGAATGTGGTCGAATTCCGACCTGACCACCTGATAGCTGTAGCGGCCGGCGCCGCTGAGGTGGTCGAAGTTGAGGTCCCAGTTCTCCGGGCCCCATTCGAAGTACGCGCCGTCCTTGCGGACGAATCCGTGGTTGTCGACCTTCTCCCGGACGCCGAGCAGATCGAGCACGGGAAGCACCGAAGGCAGGATCGACTCTCCGATGTGGTACCGCGGGAATGTCGAACTCTCCAACAGGGTCACCCGGATCCCCTGACGCGCCAGGAGACCGGCGGCGGTACTTCCCGCGGGTCCGCCACCAATGACCAGAACCTGAGTCTGCTCCCCCATTTTACCGATTCCTCGTCTCGGTCGACATCCGGCTTCGGACCCGGCCGACGCTAGGCTCCGGCCCGCCGGGGCCGCAACAGCCGGAAGCGGGTGGCCACTTCTGGCCACCGTCCGCTTTCGTGCACGATCGGCAATTGGCCCGGCGGCGGGGTTAGGGTGAGCCGCGCCGCCCCGGATCGCAACGGCCGGCAGGCCGCCGTACGGGCCCGGCGGGGCCGGCCGGACGCGGCCACCACGCGCGACGCCCCCCTCCCTCCGGGCGCGGCGGACGGCGGCCGGCGCCGGAAACGAATCCAGAAAGGACCGCCATTGAGCACGCACGAGAACGCGTCCGAACCGGTTCTGGTCAGCACGGCCTCGGGCGTCGTCGCGGGACGCCTCCACGAGGGGGTCGTCTCGTTCAAGGGGATCCCGTACGCGGCCGAACCCTACGGCGCCAACCGCTTCGAACCGCCCCGGCCGCCGGAACCGTGGAACGGGGTGCGCGAGGCATTCGAATACGGCCTCTGCGCCCCGCAGCCCAACACCTACTCGCTGGTGGACGCCACACCGCTCTACCCGTGGGGCACCGACTGCCTGACCCTCAACGTGTACACCCCGGACCCGGGGTCCGCCCGGCTGCCGGTCATGGTCTGGATCCACGCCGGCGGCTACGTCTCCGGCAGTGCCGCGACCTCCCGCGCGGACGGCTCGGTGTTCGCCCGGGAGGGCGTCGTCGTGGTCGCCATGAACTACCGGCTCGGGGTGGACGGATTCCTCTCCGTCCCGGGCGGCACCACCAACGCGGGAATGCAGGACGTGGTCGCCTCACTGCGCTGGGTCCGCGACAACATCGCGGCCTTCGGCGGCGACCCGGACGCCGTCACGGTGTTCGGCAACTCCTCCGGCAGCGCCATCATCGCGGCCATCACCCGCACCGCCGCCGGGGAGGGACTCGTCCACCGGGCCATCCTGCAGAGCCCCTGCCCGTCCCTGGTGGTCGGGGCCGACGAGGCGGCCGACGTCGCCCGGCGCGTCCTGACCGACCTCAACGTCGACACCGACGTGCGCGACGTCCCGCTGCGGGACCTGCTGGGCCGGCGCCACCGCGCCCTGGACGTCCGGTTCCGCGACGCGAGCCGCTGGCACCCGTACACCTACTGGTTCAGCCCCTTCATCCCGGTCGTGGACGGCACCCTGTTCCCGGACGCGGCGCTCGGCGAACGCATCCCGCCCTCGGTCGACGTGCTGATCGGCACCAACCGCGACGAGTCGCGCTACTTCCTCATGCGCAACGGGCAGTTCACCTCCGCCACCGAACAGGACCTGCTCGACGCGCAGAACGCGTACGACGTGCCGGAGGCCTGCCGGGCCGCGGCCCGCTCGCTCTACGGGCACCTGCCGCTCGGGGAGCAGCTCGCGGAGACGGTCACCAACTGGATCTGGCGCGGCCCCACCATCGAACTCACCCGGCTGCACGCCGAGTCCGGCGGGAACACTTTCGCCTACGAGTTCGCCTGGCAGGGCTCACCGGCCTTCGACGGTCACTACGGCGCCGCGCACTTCCTCGAAGTGCCCTTCCTCTTCGACCAGTTCGACGATCCCGCGTTCGCCCCCCAGGTCGGCCCGGACGCCCCCGTCGAACTCGGGCGCGCCCTGCGCAGCAGCTGGATCGCGTTCGCCACCGGCGGCGACCCCGGCTGGGAGCGCTACGACGACACCCGGCGCCGGGTCATGACCTTCGACACCGACTGCCGGGTCGGGAGCGACCCCCGCGAACGGCACCGCGCCGCCTGGGACTCCCGACTCGCCGTCACCGCCCCGTAGTTGACCGTGCCGACGCCGCGACCCGGCGTCCCGTCCGGAAGTGTCCTGGTGTCCTGATGCGCAGCCTGATCATCGACAACTACGACTCGTACACGTTCAACCTCTTCCAGCTGATCGCCGGGGTGAACGGGTCCGAGCCGGTCGTGCTGAAGAACGACGACCCCCTGCTGACCACCCTCGACCTGGCGGAGTTCGACAACGTCGTGATCTCGCCCGGTCCCGGCAGCCCGCGGACCGCGCGCGACCTGGGATTCGTCGGGGAGGTCCTGGCGCGCGCCGCGCTGCCGGTGCTCGGGGTGTGTCTCGGCCACCAGGCGATCGCCCACGCCGCCGGGGCGGCGGTCGACCGGGCGCCGCGGCCGCTCCACGGCCACCTCACCAGGGTGCGGCACCGGGGGGACGGGCTGTTCGCCGGCCTGCCGCAGGACTTCACCGCCGTGCGCTACCACTCGCTGCGCGTCGAGGAGCCGCTGCCGGCCGCGATCGAGGCCACCGCGTGGGCGGAGGACGGCGTCGTGATGGCGCTGCGGCACCGCACCCGCCCGCAGTGGGGGGTGCAGTTCCACCCCGAGTCGATCGCCTCCGAGTTCGGCCAGGAGATCATGGCGAACTTCCGGGACCTCACACTCGCCCGGGCCGTGGCCTCCGGCGCCCGGCGGCGGGCACCGTCGCCCCAGGTG